>CAJPQU010000012.1 GCA_905372875.1 uncultured Schwartzia sp.
TCGTAAGGCGGCGTTTTTTCCGGATCGAGCCAAAGGGCACCGCTGGCCGTCTTTCCCATTTTTTTACCATCGCTTTTCGTCAGGAGATTAAAGGTGAGACCGTAGACCGATTGATTTTCGAGACGCCGATTGAGCTCCACCCCGGCAATGATATTCGACCACTGATCGTCGCCGCCCATTTGCAGACGGCAGCCGTAACGACGCCGCAGCTCCAAAAAATCATAAGCCTGCATGACCATGTAGTTAAATTCCAAAAAGGTCAAGCCCTGCTCCCAGCGCTGCTTATAGCACTCTGCCGCCAACATGCGGTTGACGGAGAAATGCGTCCCCACTTCCCGTAGAAGGGCGATATAGTTCAACTGACGCAGCCAATCGCCGTTATTGACCAAAAGTGCCCGTCCTTCGGTAAAATCAACGAACCGCTCCATCTGTCTTTTGAAGCACTCACAATTATGCGCGATTCGTTCATCCGTCATCATCTGCCGCATATCGGTACGCCCCGAAGGATCGCCTACCGTGCCGGTTCCCCCCCCCACGAGGCAGATAGGGCGATGTCCTGCTCGCTGCATGTGGGCCATGCCCATCAAAGCGATGAAATGGCCGGCATGCAGGCTGTCCGCCGTGGGGTCAAAACCGATATAAAAAGTCACCGCTTCCGTCGCCAAAAGGCGGCGCAGCTCCTCTTCATTGGTGCATTGCGCGATAAACCCGCGCTCCTTCAGCGTATCATAGACGTTTCCCGTCAACTCATCTCGCTCCCTTATCCCGCTCTCTTTTAATTTCTCCCTTTCCCCATACTGTCGTTCATGCTCGGCGCCGGTGCGGCCGGCGTCGCGGACGAGCCAGCGGAAGTCGAGGCCGGTTGCCGGCCACCGCTCTCCGTCGGTTCCGGTGTCCCAATATTTTCGGATTTCTCTCTACTTTCTTCCTCACTGGCGTTACCGGCCGAATTCGGCCTTCCCGTATTGCCGGTTTTTCCTTCGTTACTGTTAGGACGAGTACTTGAGGAAGACGATTTATTCCCCTTGCCCCGCGTATCCATCGTCGATGTCCGAGACTTATTCTCCTCACGCAACTCCGGCACCGTATCGCCTCGACTTTCGCTCACACCTTCGAAGGCGTGAACCGGCATTTCCGCCACCGCCGCAATCATGAAATCATGCCATATCGTCGCGGGCAGATTACCGCCCGTCATGCCGCCTAAATCGGTATTATCGTCGCAGCCAACCCAGACGCCAGCCACTAAATCTGGCGTATAGCCCACGAACCAAGCATCAAGATAATCGCTGGTCGTACCTGTCTTGCCTGCTGCCGGACGGCCGATATTTGCGCCGGTCCCCGTACCACGAGAGACGACCCCTTGGAGCATATCTGTCAGCTCCGCCGCACTGGTCTCGCTGATGACACTCCTCTGCTGGGGCTTGGCCTGTTCTAAAACCTTGCCGTTTCGATCCAGTACCTTGAGGATCGCCACCGGCTCCACATGAACCCCTTGATTGGCAAACGTTCCGTAGGCACTGGTCAGTTCCAGCGGCGTTACCCCTCTCGTCATACCGCCCAACGCAGTGGCCAAATTCCGATCGTTTTGCGGACCATCCAGGACAAAGGTGGATATCCCCATCTCCTGCGCGTAATAAATCGGCTTGTCCATCCCCAATTTCTGTGCGATTTTCACCGTCGGTACATTCAGCGAATGCTCCGCCACGGTGCGCAGTGTCACTCTGCCGTTAAAGGTCCGATTATAGTTTTCCGGTTCCCAGTCCCCAATCTTTACCGGACTGTCTTCAATAACCGTCGCCGGAGAAAATTTATTTTCCAACGCCGCGACAAAGACGAAGGGCTTAAAGGCAGAACCGGGCTGTCGTTCCGCCATGGTGGCCCGATTGAACTGATCTGTTCCGCGCCCGCCGACCATGGCTTTGATCTGTCCTGTATGGGGATCGATGGCCACCAGCGCCCCTTGCGGCTGCTCAATGCCGTTTACTTTCTGATCGTAAAGGGGCAGATCCCGCATGGCCGCTTCCGCCGCCCGCTGCATATCCATATCAATGGTGGTGTAAATCTTGAGACCTTCTTTATAAACCGCATCCGCGCCGTAGCGTTCGATGAGCGTCTGGGTAACGTAATCAATGAAATAAGAAGCGACGGTAACTCCACCCAGCGGCTTTGGCTGTACCAATTTCAACTCGGCCTTCTTCAGTTCTCGGGCCGTACTTTCATCAATGTAATGGTACTTGCTCATTTGCTCCAGCACGACGGCCTTTCTCGCCTGTGCCGCCGCTAAGTTATTAAACGGGGAATAATAGTTCGGGCTTTTCGGAATTCCCGCCAGCATGGCGCATTCGTTCAAGTTCAGCTCGCTGACATCCTTGCCGAAATACGTGCGTGCCGCCGCCTGCACCCCGTAGGCCCCCTGCCCGAAATATATCTGATTTAAATAAAACTCCAAAATTTCCTGCTTTGTGTATTCCCGTTCCAACTGCAAGGCCAAAAACATTTCCTGCACCTTGCGGCGCAGCGTCCGCTCTTGGGTGAGATAAGCGTTCTTTGCCAACTGCTGGGTGATGGTAGAGCCGCCCTCCGCCACGCTGCCGTCCGAAATATTCGCCCATAAAGCCCGCAAAATCCCCCGAGGATCAATGCCCGCGTGTTCATAGAATCGCGCGTCCTCCACCGCTACAAAAGCGTTCTGCAAATCCTTCGGAATTTGAGCCAATTTAACGGGAACCCGATTTTCCGTAGCGTGAATGTTGGCGATCTCATTGCCGTTCACATCATAGATCTGGGACGAGGATGCCGGCAGGAGATCATCCACTAAATTGGGTTTCGTGTTCATGCTGGCCGTCAAAAAGCCACAGCCGATGCCCGTCAGCATGACGATCACAACAATCGTAAAGCCCAATAAGATCCGCCCGAAACCGCCGGATTTTTTCCGGGGTTTCTTTGCTCGACCAGCGGTCGGCCGCTTTGTCCCGGCAGCACGTTTCTCCATGGAAATCCTCCTCATAACAAACTTGCTCCCATTCTATCACATCTTACCGATTCGTGCAGGGGTATTTTCTCCTCGCCCTCTCCCCCCCATCGGTATCTGCTCTCAGCGAAGCTCCACCAGCGTAGCCCCAGTGCCGCCGTCACTCATATCGGCAAAACGAAAACTGCAGACGCTTTGGTGACGCTTTAAGTAGTCATGTATGCCCTTGCGAAGCGCCCCAGTCCCCTTACCGTGGATGATCAGTACCTGCTTCAACCCCGCCAAGGAAGCGCCATCCAGAAATTTCCCTACCATCTGCTCGCCTTCGTCCACCATCATCCCTCGGATATCAATTTCCCGGCCCGCCGACGCCGTCTTGCCGAGAAATACCGCCGCGCTGTTTTGCCGAGGCGCCATGTCTTCCGGCAACGCGTGCCCTACGCCCACAAATCGGCAGGCATCGCTCTTTAAGGTAGTCTTCAGGCTGCCCAGGAGAACATCCAATTCCTTCCCTCGAATCCCCGCTACCGTTCCCTTTTGCTCCAGCGACGGAACATAGACGGTATCTCCTACCCGCAGCGTCGCCAAATTTACCTTCTCCCCATAAGCGGCAGGCGAAGGGAAGTCCGGCCTCACGTTTTCCGCGGCGATCGCAAGACGGCTGCGAACTTCTTGCATCACCTGCTGCCGCTTCTTTACCCCCTGATCGTTGAACTGTTCCTTGAGTGCCCGAATGGTTTCTTCTGCTTCCCGCCGCGCGCGACGGATCATAGCTGTGCTTTCGCTGCGGGCTTTTCGCAGAATCTCGGCCTTTTGCTGCAAAAGTTCCTGACGCATCTTCTCCCATTTTTCTTCCAGCCGGGCAGCGCGCCGCTGGCGTTCCGCGATGTCAGCACTGCGTTCTTCATAGAGGCGCTTTTCCTTTTCCAGCGCGTTGACCACCTGTTCAAATTTGGCGTGATCGGCCTCCATGAGTTCCTTCCCCCGCATCACCAGTGATTTTGAAAGCCCCAGCCGGGTACTGATGGCAAACGCGTTGCTGGCCCCCGGAATACCGATGAGCAGTCGATACGTGGGGCGCAGGGTATCCGTGTCAAATTCCACACTGGCGTTTTCGATGCCTTCTTGGGTGTAGGCAAAGGTTTTCAGCGCCGAATAATGGGTGGTCGCCATCACGCTGACATTGATCTGCCGCAAGCGCTCCAATATGGCCATGGCCAGCGCGGCCCCCTCCTCCGGGTCAGTCCCCGCACCAATCTCATCCATGAGCAGGAGATCGTTTTCCTCCACCTCCGCCAAAATTCCCACGATATGCTTCATGTGGGCGGAAAAGGTGCTGAGACTCTGCTCAATGCTCTGCTCGTCGCCGATATCGGCATAAATATGCTGGTAGACAGCTAACTCCGACCCGAAGGCCGCTGGAATGAAGCAGCCCGACTGTGCCATGAGTGCCAGTAAACCCAAGGTCTTCATACTGACGGTCTTGCCACCGGTATTCGGCCCTGTGACCAACAGCATTCGATGGGGCGCACCCAAGAAAATATCGATGGGAACTACCCGATCCGGCGGCAAGAGCGGGTGCCGCGCACTTTTCAGGACCGTGTGCCCTTCCGTATTCAACAGCGGGCGAACGGCGCGCATACGGCGAGCCAGCTTTGCCTTGGCAAAGGTGAAATCAAAACGGGCCAGGATATCAGAATTTACCAGCAACACTTCGGCCGAGGCCGCGATCTGCGCTGACAAAGCGCGCAATATCCGCGCCACTTCCTGCTGCTCCGCCAAGGCCAATTTCTTCGCCTCGTTATTCAGCTCTACCACTGTTATCGGCTCGATGAAGAGTGTCGCCCCCGTCGCCGACTGATCGTGAATGATGCCGGGGAAAGCCTGCCGGTATTCCTGCTTGACGGGAATTACATAACGATTGTCCCGCACAGTGATGATGGGATCCTGAAAGACCTTTGTATACGCCGGATCGTGGAGGATATCGTTCAAAAACGCCTTAATGCGGCGCTGCGCTGACCGTATACTGCGTCGAATGCGAAAAAGTTCAGGGGTAGCATCATCTCGGAGCAGGCCGTGTTCGTCAAAGGTGTTCTCCAGATTGCGCTCCAACTGCCCCTGTATCTCAATACGACGTGCCCACTCTTTGAGAATGGAGGATTCCATGGACAGTTCTTTGAAGAATCGCTTGACCTGCCGCATGGCGTAGAGGGTCTCCAAAACCGCCCAAAGGTCTTCCGATTCTAAGAGCGCCCCTTTTTGCGCTTTTGCCAGCAAAGGACGGATATCGTGAAAGCCTCCTAAGGGCAGCGCCGCCACGGAGAGAACTTCTGCCGCTTCCGCCGTTTCCGTCAGCCAGCCCTCGATCTCCTCCCGATCCGCCGAAGGAAGGAGCTTCTCCGTTAACTCTCGTCCCAAAGAAGAGCCGGCTTCTTCCCGCAGAAGAAGGCGAATTTTATCGTATTCCAAAACGCGCTGTAAATCTTTATCCATAACCTGTCTCTCGTACATCTCTCATAAAACGCCGCGGAAATAATGTCCGCGCGTAAAATCTTTGCCCTCGGCGATCTGACATCGTTTTTCCTCTTCCGCCGTCAGCGGCCCGCCCCGCAGGAACTCACCATAGCGCTGCACGATGGCCGCTAATTGCCTCCCCCCATAGTAACGACCTTCAATGCGAATACGGTCAATCCCCATCGCCGCAAAGCGCTGTACATGGGGCAGCATGCTCAAGGGCCGGGAATTTAAAACGTGCATTTGGCAGAAACCGTCCGTCACCAGGGGGAACAAGGCGTTCTTGCGATCTTTTAGGAAATAGCGTTTCCCTTGGCAGGGCGCCGAACAGGAGGTTACCCCCACGCCGCCCAAGAAGCTTCCCATGGCACAGTAAGCGGAAATCATGAGTTCTAAATACCCGCCGGCGATGGCTTCCAAGGGGAGCGGGCTGTTTTTTGCCAATACTTCGATTTGATGAAAGTTCAATTCCGGCGACAACGTGACCCGCTCGACGCCTAAATCTTTTAATTCCGCCGCCGCCGACCGATTGTAAACGATGAGGGAAAAATCGCTTTGGATGGGAATGTCCGTATATTCCCGCACCAAGGCTAAGGTACCGAGATTATGAACGTTGATCCCTTCCGGCGGGAAATCCCGAAACGCTTCCAAAAGCGATTGAAACCACGGCAGCCATGCCTCCCGCAAGACGCGGGGCGTATTGAAGCGAATGATTTTCCCCCGGGTCCGTACCATCTCCCAGGCCCGACGATAATCTTCCGGCGGCAGAATTTGATGATGCCAAACATCGCCCCCGAAAAGGATCCCGTCCGCACCGGCATCCAAGGCACACTGTACCATCTCCACAGAAGCGACGCTGACCATTAGCTTCGTTTCCATTGGTGAAGGGCGCCCTGACCGGCTTTTTGCCGCCAATGTCACTGGAGAAAGAGCGGGCCGCCCATACCGTTTGAGCCGAGCCGCATCTAAAAGAGCCGTCCCCCGGCGGCGCAGATCGTTCAGGACGCTCACCGGCACCATGACGCTGGGAGCAATGTCAGCGGTAAACGATGACAATTCGTAAACGGTCGCCCCTAAACGCGCTATCTGCTTATACGCCGTCTCATAGGTCAGCGCTCGATTTTCCGCCACTACGGCGACAAAATCCGAAATCGCCGTCACCCGACCGCCCTCCGCCGTCGTCATCACCAATGCCACCGGTTCCCCAATGGCGGCCCGAAGATGTACGCCAATCGGAAATCGACGTACCGGCGCGCCGGCTTGGAAAGACTGCCGGGCCGCCTGCATCAGCGCCGCATCGTAGATCCGAAACAGGCGATCATGCGCCCCCACCGGCTTATCCAAAGGCAGACAAACCGTCTCCCCTTTTCGCCCCATTGTCAGGGAACGCCCCTTCTTGTCCTGTATCTTCGTTACGGTAACGGCTGTCCGACCGCCTACTTTGATCCAGAAGTCGATCTCATCGCCGAGATGGATCTCCTCCAAAAGTTTTACCGTAACCCGTCGCTTTTCTTTATCATAGTCAACCACTCGCCCTACCAAAAGCCCTCGATTATTCGGCTTGCGATCGCTCATCATGGCCCGCCCCGGCGGCTTCATCAAATATGCGGTGGTAAAATCCCGATTAAAGATCTGCGCCAGCGCCCGGTGATCTTCCTCCACCGGAGCGGGGGGAGCCTTCTCTCCCATCGCCGCGTCAATCGCCCGCCGATAGACCTTAGTCACAACGGCCACGTACTCGGGCCGCTTCATCCGCCCCTCAATTTTCAGCGAAGTGACTCCCGCCTCAATCAGGGCGGGCAAAAGTTCCACCGTATTGAGATCCCGGGGCGAAAGCAGAAATTGCCCCACCTTCTGCCCCAGCATATCTCGCCCCGTCTCGTCCACCAACGTATAGGGCAAACGGCAAGGCTGCGCGCACCGGCCCCGATTGCCTGACCGTCCGCCGATGAGACTGCTCATCAGACATTGTCCAGAATAGCAGATACAGAGGGCGCCGTGAGCAAATACTTCGATCTCCACCCGGCTGTGGCGGCAGATATGGCGAATCTCCCGGAGTGAAAGTTCCCGGGCGAGAACCACCCGGGAAAAACCCAAGCGCTCCAAGGCCTGTACCCCGGACAAATTGTGAACGGTCATCTGGGTACTGGCATGAAGCGGCATATCCGGAACCACTTGCTGCGCTAAACGCGCCGCCCCCAAGTCCTGCACTAAAATGGCATCAGCTCCGGCTTCATAGAGAAACCGCAGATACGCCGCCAAAGCCTCCAATTCTTCATCCGCCACGATGGTATTCACCGTGACATGCACTGCCACATCCCGCAGGTGAGCGAAACGTATCGCCTCCCGCAGCGCCCCTTCGTCAAAATTCGGCGCATAGGCGCGGGCGCCAAATTGTTGCCCGGCTAAATAGACGGCATTGGCCCCGTTCTCGATGGCCGCCGTGAAAGCCTCCCGGCTGCCTGCCGGAGCCAATAATTCTAACACGCCTGCTCTCCCCCGTTGCCCGCCCCACTCAGGGCTTCTTTCCCTGCCCGTCGGCAGGTGGTTTCTTTTCTTCCTTTGGCAGGCGGTTTTTCCGCGCTTCCAGGTAAAGCATTACCAGCGCGATCGTCGATAAAACAGCCGCAAAAATGTAAAGGATGAGCGTTTCCATATCCATTTGGATGTTCAGCAAAAATCTCCGCCCCCTTTCCGCCTATGGGGAAAATCTTCCCTTGATTACTGACGGTAATCAAGGCACCGGTTCCGCCTCCGGCATTTCCCGGCGGTTTATCGCCTCACCTTCCTCCGGCGCCACTTCCGGCAAAGCCGGAAGCTCTTTCAAATCCCGCAGTCCGAAGCAGCGCAGGAAAGTAACGGTCGTTCCGTACAGAATGGGGCGGCCGATGACCGCCTTGCGCCCCACCTCTTGAATCAAATCACGCTCTATTAAAAGCGACAAGACCTTCTCCGCGTGGACGCCGCGAATCCCCTCAATCTCCTGTTTGGTCACCGGCTGGCGAAACGCAATGATGGCCAAGGTTTCCATCGCCGGATGAGAAAGCCGCCGATCCATGGTCTGGGATAATGTTTCGAGGTAAGAAAAATATTCCGCCCGGGTAACAAGCTGCCACCCGCCAACCGTTTCCTGAAGTTCGATACCGCTCCGACGTTCGTCCAGACGCTCCTTTTCCAATACCAAAAGCTCCGCCACGTTCTCCCGATCCACTTTCAAAATTTCCGCCAATTGCTTTTCGGAAATTGGTTCCCCGCTGGCAAAAAGTACGGCTTCCAACGGCCCCAGCATATCAGACAAAAACATCAGTCCCATCTTCCGCCCCCTCTTCCTCTTCCCAAGCCGAATCCAAAGGCCGCACCCGAAGAACAATGGAGGAAAACAGGGTGCTTTGTTCCGCGAAAATATACTTGCGGCGGATAAGTTCCAACAGCGCCAGGAACCCGGCAATCAGCCCGGCGCGCGTCCTCTCCGAGAAAACCGCCGCAAAAGGCAGCGTCCCGCCCTGCTTCGCCAGCCGATCCATAATCTTCGCCATCTGCTCTTCCACCCGATACGTTTCGTGTGCCACAATGACTTCGGGAATCGCCAGCTCCCGCCGTCGGGCCATGAGGCTCTGAAAAGCGTTCCACAGCGCTTCTACCGGAAGATTTTCCGGCGGCAGCCGCCGCACGGGGAGAGCCATGGGGGGGCGCGCCACATGACGGCTCTGCCGTTCCCCCCATTCATCGAGGACAACGCTCACCTTTTTATATTGCTGATAAGCTAAAATACGCGCCACCAATTCCTGCCGGGGATCTTCCTCCGCTTCTTCCTCTTCCTGCGGCGGTTTGGGGAGCATCAGCCGGGATTTAATGAGCAGGAGTGTCGCCGCCATGACCAAAAATTCGCTGGCCACCTCGATGTCAAACTGCCGCAGCCTTCGCAGATATGCCATGTATTGTCCCGTCAAGACCGCCATGGGGATATCGTAAACGTCGATCTTATTTTTCTCAATCAGATGCATGAGAAGATCCATGGGACCTTCAAACGCGTCTAATCGAATCTTATAATCTTCCACCGACAACCCTCAAAAAATTAAAAGAACACACCGAATACGACGCCCCATATCGCCGCGTAGAGGCGAATAATGAACTGAGACAGGGGAATGAGAATCGCGCCTAAAACCGGCGTCACCAACAGCACAATAAGGATGAGAAAACTGTATCGCTCCAGCCCCGCCAACTTATACTGCTGCTGCGGCGAAAGAAAAGCCATGAGAACCCGCGAACCGTCCAAAGGCGGCAAGGGAATCAGATTGAAAATGCCAAAATTCACATTGTACACGAGAATCAACCACAGAACGGAACGGACGCCCATGGAAAGCGACAGATCCATGACCTGCGTCAAGAAAATGAGCACGGCCATCGCCGCAAAGGCCACAACAAAATTGGCCCCCGGCCCCGCCAACGCCACAAAAACTTCACCCCAACGGCGGTTGCGGAAATTGCTGGGGTTTACCATCACCGGTTTAGCCCAGCCGAAGCGCGCCACCAAGAGCATTAAAAGGCCGATAGGATCAAGATGTGCCAAAGGGTTCAGCGTGAGCCGGCCGGTGAGTTTCGGGGTAAAATCCCCCATCGCCACCGCGACGCGGGCGTGCGCGTATTCGTGAAGCGCCATGGCGATGATCAATCCGGGAAGCCCAGCCACTATCTCCATCAGATCAAAACCAAACATTATCTTCCTCCTCCGCTGGCGCTCTG
The DNA here is from genome assembly GCA_905372875.1 of uncultured Schwartzia sp. Classification (GTDB taxonomy): domain Bacteria; phylum Bacillota; class Negativicutes; order Selenomonadales; family Selenomonadaceae; genus CAJPQU01. The sequence continues at coordinate 10,229 of CAJPQU010000012.1, forward strand.
CCGATGCGCCAATAACAAAACCGCCGCCACCGTCTTTGCATCCACGATACGGCCGTCTGTGATTTCCTGCACCGCTTCGGACAGCGGCATGGTCATCACATGAAGAAACTCATCCTCATCCGGCGACTGCTTCCCCGGTGACAGTTCCGTAGCCAAGTAAATATGAATCCATTCGTCAGAAAATCCCACCGTTGTCGCTAACGTCAAAAGTTTCTCATACCGCCCGGCCTCGTAGCCAGTCTCTTCCTGGAGCTCCCGCTTGGCACAGCCCAAGGGGTCTTCTCCCGGCACATCCAACTTCCCCGCCGGAATTTCCAGCGTGACCGCCTGCACCGGATAGCGGTACTGCCGCACTAAGACGATCCGACCGTCGGGCAAAAGAGGAATCACTGCCGCCGCTCCAGGGTGCTTCACCCACTCCCGCGCCGCCTCACGGCCATTGGGGAGCCTCACCCGATCGCGTTTCACATGAAGAAGATACCCCTGATAAATATCCTCACTCGCGATGCGCTGCTCGATCAAATCTTCGTCCATCCCGTATTGTCTCCTCCCTTTATGAAAAGCAGCCGTAATGATTTGCTAATTTTCTCCCCGACCTTCTTAAAGCCGCTTCTTGCCGCTTCGCAGTTCCTTTTTCTTTGCCGCCGCAAAGCGGATCATCTCCCGCGCGTTATCTAAAGAAGCCGCACTCACGTCCATCCCCGAAGCCATCCGCGCGATTTCCTTCACCTGTTCCGTCGCTGTAAGACGCCGGACATTCGTCGTCGTCTTGCCCTTTTCGGACGCCTTGCTCAAATAAAAATGACCGTCCGCCATGCAGGCGATCTGGGGCAGGTGGGTAATGCACAGCACTTGTTTGCGGCTCGCCACGGCGGCGATGCATTCCGCCACCATTTGGGCGGTCTTGCCTCCGATCCCCGTATCGATTTCGTCGAAGACCATGCTGCCCACGGAGGAATCTCCCGCGGCCGCTACACTCTTAATGGCCAGTGCGATACGTGACAGTTCTCCCCCCGACGCGATCTTGGCCAGCGGCTTTTCCTCTTCCCCCACGTTGGCCAAAAAGAGGATGTCCAATGCATCAGCTCCCCGGACTGTCATTTCTGCGGGAGAGACTTTCAGCGTCAACCGAGCATCCGGCATCCCCAACGAAGCCAAGCGTTCGCTGATCCGCGCCGAAAGCTCAGCCGCAGCCTCCTGGCGGCTTTGACTCAAAGCCGCCGCTGCGGCTTTCGCCCTCCTTTGGGCCTCCGCTTCCGCCGTTCGCAGCAGAGCGATGTCACTGTCGTAATTTTCCATATCCGCTAATTCTGCCGTGATCTTTTCCTGATGAGCCATCACAGCGGTCAGACTGCCCCCGTATTTTCGACACAGCTTGTCAATGGTGTCCAGACGGCTTTGCAGCGCATCCAGCCGTGCCGGATCAAATTCCAATCCGTCCCGATATCCTCGGACGGTATGGGCAACTTCCTGCAGTTGGCAGACAGCATCTTCCAGCATGGGCAGGGAGGAAGACGCGTCGTCGTCATAGCGGGCCACAGTTTCCAGTGCTGCCCGCACCCGGGCCAACGCACCTAAGACGCCGTCCTGATTGTCGTCTCCGTCCAAGAGCACCCGGGCTTCCTCGATACTTTCCGTGATCCGCTCCGCGTTGGAAAGACGCTTGATCTCCGCCTCCAGCCCCTCGTCTTCCTTCTCTGTCAGTTGGGCGCTCTCAATTTCCTGTACCTGCCAACGCAGCATATCCAAACGATCAGCGATGTCCCGTGCCTGCTCTTCTTTAGCCGAAAGTGCGGCAGCGGCTTCCTGCCACGCCGTAAAAGCGGCTCCGTAAGCCGCTGCCAACCGGGTACTTTCCGGACGACTTCCGTCTAAAAGGTGGAATTGGTTTTCCGCCTTTAAGAGCGCTAAATTCTCGTTCTGGCCGTGGATGTCCGCCAAGTATTCACCGATTTTGCGCAGTACTGCCAACGTAACGTGACAGCCGTTCACTAAGATGACGTTCTTTCCCTTCACGGTGAGCTGCCGGGTGACAATCAGGGCATCATCCTCATCCGCAATGGCCTGTTCCCGCAAAAACGCATGAAGTTTCTCCTCCCCGGCAATGTCGAAGATCGCTTCCACCCGGGACCATTCGCACCCGGTGCGAATAACATCGCCGGAAAGGCGGTGACCCAACACAGCGCCTAAAGCGTCGATGAGGATTGATTTTCCCGCGCCGGTTTCCCCCGTCAGGATATTCAGCCCTGCGTCGAACTCAATCTCCACCTGTTCTAAGAGGGCAAAATTCCAGACTGTCAACGTCTTTAGCATAGTTCCACCTCAGTCGATCATCGCTTTCAGCTTTTCCCTGATCTCTCGGACGGCATCTCTTGGCTTGACCACCGCTAAAATGGTATCGTCCCCCGCAATAGTGCCGATGATTTCCGGCCACTTCGCTCCATCGATGGTCGAGGCTACCGCGTTGGCAGTTCCCGGGAGGGTCTTGATGACGATCAGGTTCTCACTGTCATCGACATCGACCACTGCGTCCCGGAACATGCGCCCCATACGCTCCCGAGAAAATCCCTCTTTGCTTTCCGCCGGAAATGCATAACGGGAACGGCCTTCACCAATGGGAATCTTCACCAACAGGAGCTCCTTGATATCCCGGGACACCGTTGCCTGCGTCACCTGAATTCCCTGCTGGCGCAGCCTCTGGCCAAGTTCTTCCTGCGTCGCCACGATATGGCGCTTTATGATCTCTCGGATCAACGCCTGGCGATCCGTTTTCTTCATCGCCTGCACCGCCTCTCTCCGCTTAAAGTCAAGCGTTATATAAGAGCTTTGTCCGAATGGTCTGATAGTAATTCTTATCGTCGAATTTTACAATTTTCGCGGGAAGCGGGGCCTTGCGCACGATGACCTCATCCCCCGGCAGGAGGCGGAAGCTCTCCTGCCCGTCAAAGGTAACGATGATATCCTGATGAAGGGCCGCGATATGGATGCGCACCTCGTCGTTCTCATCGATGACCATGGGCCGTGCATTAAAGGTATGAGGGCAGATCGGCGTCAAAAGCAGCACTTTGACTTTCGGATTAATGAGGGGCCCCCCGGCCGACAGGGAATAGGCCGTGGAGCCCGTGGCCGTGGAAACGATAAGGCCGTCCGCCTTGTAGTCCATGACCCGGCAGCCATCCACACTCAATCCCAAGTGTAGCATCCGCGCCACGCCGCCCTTTGTGACCACCACGTCGTTGATGGCGTGTCCCAAAAATCGTTCGTCGTCTTCACCGCTCTTGACAAAGCCAGACACCAGCATCCGTTCTTCAAAATAATACTGCCCCTTGATGATCTTTTCCAATTTGCTCTCAATCTCCGGCAGCTCAATATCCGCCAAAAAACCAAAGGTGCCGATATTGATCCCGCAGACGGGAATGTCCCGCTCGTAAAGACGGCGGCAGATTCCCAGCAGCGTCCCGTCTCCCCCGATGCTGAGCGCCATGTCAATGGGATGGTTTTCGATATCCTCCACCCCGTACGCCTCATAGTCAAAAAATTTGGCGCTGTCCATAGGCATCAGCAGTTTGACGTCCTTCCCCTGGTAAAAATTTACGATGCGCCGCAGCACCATGGGGGCATTTTCTTTGTCAATATTGGGAAATACCGCGATCATCAACATTGCCGTCTCTCCTTTGGCAGCTAACTCCATAGACTAAAAAGTGATTGCCGGGAAGGTGTCAGTTCTCCGGACGATCCAAGGCGTGATGGGCTTCAGCCACCGTCTGTTCTATCAGCGCTTCCGTTAGTGTATCTTCCCGCTCTCGATCAACTGTCAGATAAAGCAGGTATTCGATGTTCCCCTCTGGACCTTTTACCGGCGAGTAGGTCAGCCCCTGCGGAACAAGGGGTAGAGAACGGGCAAAGGCGACGATCTGCCGTATCACAGAGGTGTGAACGGCCGCCGATCGCACCACACCTTTTTTCCCCACATGTTCCCGTCCCGCCTCAAACTGCGGCTTAATCAAGGCAACGATCTCACCGTGTCCGTGTAAAAGCGCCTTAACCGGCTCCAGCACCTTCGTCAGCGAGATGAAAGCCACGTCGATGGAGGCAAACTCCAACACCTCTCCGATATCCTCCGGCTTTACATGGCGGATGTTGACCCGTTCCATGTTGACCACCCGGTCATCAGTGCGCAGTTTCCATGCCAACTGGCCATAGCCCACATCAATGGCATATACCTTAGCCGCTCCGTTTTGCAGAGCACAGTCCGTAAATCCCCCCGTGGAAGCACCGATGTCCGCCATGATCCGCCCTGTCAGGGAGATACCGAAGGTATCGAGCGCCTTGGCCAGTTTCCATCCGCCCCGGCTCACATACGGGAGGGCATCGCCTAAAAGACGGATGTCCGCGTCTGTCTTCACCATTGTCCCCGCTTTATCCACCTTCTGCCCATCCACCAAAACCAGTCCGGCCATGATGGTGGTCTTGGCTCTTTCCCGGCTCTCCGCCAAGCGGCGCACCGTCAATAAGACGTCGAGCCGTTCCTTAACCATACGTCCTCCCTAATCTCTCCCGAACCCGGGCGGCCATTTGATACGGCAGCAGACCACATTCCTCCCATAGCAGGGATCGATCCCCTTGGGGAACGAAACGATCGGGAATCCCAAGGCGCAGCAGAGGAACGGTGCGTCCGGCATCTGCCAGACATTCCAATACCGCTGAACCGAAACCACCCGCTAAAACGTTTTCTTCCACGGTCACCAAGAGTTTCACGTGGCCGGCGGCCTCTAAGAGAAGTTCCCTGTCCAAAGGTTTAACGAAACGCATATTAACAACCTCGGTCGCAATGCCATCGGCGGCTAAAAGTTCCGCCGCCTGCAAAGCATTCGCCGTCATACTGCCCACGGCCAAAAAGCATACATCGCCGCCCTCGCGAAGGATTTCACCCTTTCCGAGGGGAAGCGGCTGCACATCGTCCGTCAGGGGAACCCCCGCCGCCGTACCTCGAGGATACCGAAGGGCTGCTGGGCCGTCAATAGAAAGGGCCGTGATGAGCATACGCCGCAGTTCATTCTCATCTTTCGGCGCCATGACAGTCATATTGGGCATCATCCGCAGATAAGAAAGATCAAAAACGCCGTGATGGGTCGGGCCATCATTCCCCACTAAGCCTGCCCGGTCCAAGCACAGAGTCACCGGCAGATTTTGCAGACAGACATCATGAAGCAGCTGATCGTAAGCGCGCTGTGCAAAGGTAGAATAGATAGCCGCCACCGGTCTTTTTCCTGCCGCTGCCATCCCCGCCGCCAGCGTGACCGCATGTTCCTCGGCGATCCCCACGTCAAAATACCGGTTTGGAAACTTCTCGGCAAAAACTTTCAGCCCCGTTCCCCCCGGCATGGCAGCGGTAATCGCCGTGATATTTGGATTCTCGGCAGCCAATTTGACCAAAGTCTGCCCGAAAACCTCCGTGTAAGTGGGCGGTGCACCTTCGTCCTTTTTGACCTGGCCGCTTATGACATCAAAAGTCCCGACCCCGTGGAATTTATCTGGCTCAATTTCCGCAGGAAGATATCCCCGCCCTTTTTTTGTATGCACATGCACCAAGACAGGACCGTCCATCATCCGTATCTCGCTGAATACTTCCCGCAGAAGCCGAAGGTTATGTCCATCCAAAGGGCCGACGTAGGTAAAGCCCATCTCCGCGAAGATACCTCCCGGTACCAGCACCGACTTCACGCCGTCCTTGATGTACTCCGCCGTCTTCAGCACCGTATCCCCGATGTGGGGGATGCTGCGGAAAAACCCTTCCAGGTCCTTTTTGGCCTTGTTGTACTGGGGCATTACCCGAAGGCGGGAAAGATATTCCGACATCGCTCCCACGTTAGTATCAATGCTCATGCCGTTATCGTTGAGAATGACGATGAGACGCTTGCCTAACTGGCCGGCGTGATTAAGTGCCTCAAAGGCTTCACCGCCGGTCATGGCCCCGTCCCCGATGACGGCGATGACGTGTTCGCCCCGATCATCCAAATCCCGCGCAATCGCCATGCCCAAGGCCGCCGAAATCGACGTACTGGCATGGCCCACCCCAAAAGCGTCGTAGGGGGATTCCGTCCGACAGGGAAAACCGGTGATGCCGCCATAGCGGCGTAAGGCCGTAAAGGCTTCCCGCCGCCCCGTCAGGATCTTATGGGCGTACGCCTGATGCCCCACGTCCCAGATCACTTTATCTCGCGGCAGCTTAAAGACGCTGTAAAGCGCCAGTGTCAGCTCCACTGTCCCCAGGCTGGGGGCCAAATGTCCGCCGGTCTGTGCCACCGTTTGGATGATGTACGTCCGCAGTTCCGCCGCCAACTGCTCTAATTCAGGCAGCGAAAGCTCACTGAGACGCTGCGGTTCATCAATGGTTTCCAAAAGTTTCGTCATAACACTCCATCCGCTCACTGTTTTCGCGACAGCAAAAATTCCGCCAAAGCCCGCAGGAAATCTGCCCTGTCCCCCAAAGGAGTCAAAGCTTCCACCGCCGTCGCCACCGCGTCCCGGGCCATCTTTTCCGCGCCCGGCAGAGTGGCCAAGGTCACGTAAGTCGTCTTGTGATTGCGTTCATCGCTTCCCGCTGGTTTTCCAATGTCTTCGGTGGCCCCTGTCACATCAAGAATGTCGTCGGTGATCTGAAACGCCAGACCAAAAGACTCGGCGTAGCGGGTCAAAGACACCAGTTCCGCAGCGTCTCCGCCGGCTAAAATAGCTCCGGCCCGCACTGCCGCCCGAAAAAGCGCTCCCGTCTTTCCCATGTGCATGCGGCGCAAAGTAATGATATTCACCTGCTGCCCTTCCGCTCCCAAATCCATGGCCTGACCGCCTACCATTCCCTTTGCTCCTGCCGCTTCGCTTACTTCGCGCAAAACAGTCAGCTTCACAGCGTCGGACACACCGTGCTGGCGCAGCAAAACCTCAAAGGCAAGGGTCAGGAGAGCGTCGCCGGCCAAAGTCGCCATACCCGCCCCGTAAACCTTATGATTCGTCAGTTTCCCGCGACGATAATCGTCATTATCCATCGCCGGCAGATCGTCATGAATGAGGGAATACGTGTGTATCATCTCTATGGCGCAGGCGGATGTCAGATATTCTTCTCCCCGTCCTCCCACGGCCTCCGCCGCCGCCATCAAGAGAATAGGGCGTAGACGCTTTCCCCCGGCCATGAGGCTGTATTCCATGGACGATGCCAAGGTTTTATCCAAGACATCACCGGGGCGAAGCTCCCCTGCCAGCGCCGCTTCAACTTGTTCCCGTTTCTTCTTCCACTCTGCCTGCAACATGATGGGCTCAGTCTCCCTCTATTTTCAGTTCCATCTCTTCCACGCCGCCCGCGGCATTTTTCCGCACCATAAGGTCCATCGTTTTTTCTGCCCGCTCCAAAGCCTGAGCGCACTTCTGCGCCAGAAGGATGCCGCGGCTGTAGCCTTCCATCAGTTCCGCCAGTTCCGGCTCCCCTTCTTCCATGCGGGCTACAATCTCTTCCAACTCTGCCAGCGATACCTCAAAGGAAGGTTCTTTCTTTGCCATCACGCCATCTCTCCCTTCCGAAATTCCGTCACGCGAGCCTTGAAACGACCGTCCGCCAACATGACCTCCACATTTTCTTCCGGCCGTACCTGCCGAATACTGCGGATCACATCCCCATCGGGAGTAGAAATGATCCCATAGCCGCGCCGAAGCACCCGCACCGGGCTTAAAAGCTCCATCTTTTCTATCGCCGAAGTCAATCGCTGGCGCTTTGCGGTATGCCACTTCTCCGTCAGCCGCTGAAAACGCTCTTCCACCGTATCCAAGCGCTGTCGGAAAAACCGCAAAAAACGCTGCGGTTCGCGAAAAAACGATTGCCGCGTGAGCGCCGCCAGCCGTGTCCGTTTTGCCTTCATCCAACCATCCCGGGCATTTTCTACGCGCGCCTGCAAACCGGCAACGTGACGGCGCAGCTCTTCCCCGTCGGGAACGGCTAATTCTGCCGCCTGTGAAGGGGTCGCTGCCCGGACATCCGCTGCCAAATCGGCCAACGTGTAGTCCGTTTCGTGACCTACCGCCGAAATCACCGGGATACGCGATGCCGCAACGGCCCGAACGACGATTTCTTCATTAAAGGCCCAAAGATCTTCCGCCGAACCGCCGCCCCGCCCCACGATGAGAACGTCAACCGGGTACATTTCATTAAAGAACAAAATCCCTGCCGCCACTTGCGCAGCCGCTTCTTCCCCCTGTACGGCAGCCGGATAAAGTACCAGCCGCACTCGGGGCCAACGTCGTTTGGCCACACGGAAAATATCCCGCAGTACCGCCCCCGAAGGGGATGTCACGACGCCGATCGTTTTCGGGAAAGGTGGCAGCGGTTTCTTTCGTTCCGCGTCAAAAAGCCCTTCCGCCGAAAGCCGCGCCTTTAGCTGCTCGTAAGCCGCCGCCAATGCCCCGGCTCCATCGGGAATCACCCGTTCTACATAGAGCTGATACACACCGTCGCGCTCATACACAGAGATATTTCCTGCCGCGATGATCTGCATGCCGTTTTCCGGCAAGAAAGGGAGCTGCTCCGCCCAGCGGCGAAACAGCACGCACCGAAGAGTCGCTTTATCATCTTTCAAGACAAAGTAACCATGTCCCGAAGCATATAATTTGAAATTGGAAATTTCGCCCCGTACCATGATGTTTTGCAGGAGAGCCTCGTGGTCGAACATATTCTTGATGAAGCGGGTGACGTCGCTGACCCCGTGAACCATAGGACACCTCCTGACCGCATGATAAGAAAAAAGCCAGACCCATCGCCTGGCGTGCCGCTCTCATTTGTTTCCGACCATCGCGCCGAGAATACCGTTGATGAATCGACCGGATTCATCGGTACCGAACCGTTTGGCCAGCTCAACGGCCTCATTGATCACGATGCCCGGCCGCGCTTTTGGCATAAAGCGCAATTCATAGACAGCCATGCGCAGGATACTACGGTCGATCCCCGGCATCCGCGACAACTTCCAACCTTTTGACAGATCGGCAATGGCGCTGTCTATTTCCGCAATCTTTTCCCATGTTCCCAGGACCAGCGCCCGGGCAAAGCTTTCGTCCAATTCGGAAACATTATAGCGACCCGCTTTTTCTGTGCCATCCTGCCAGGCCGCCTGAAGAGCTGTCTCCGCCGCACCCTCCTCCTGCGTCGCCGGGACATTCATATCCAACTGAAACAACGCCTGCATGGCCGCTTCCCGTGCGCGTCTTCGACTCATTCTACCCTTCCATTCTCATTTGTTCTATTTCCAACGGCGATAATCGGCCATTTTCCAGTCACGAAGACGCTCCAGCCAATCATCATCGCCGCTGTCCACCTTCCGTCCCAGCCAGACGCCGACGACAGTGCAGAAAAGAACAAACATCGTGGCAAAGAAACCAAAAAGAAGTATAGCAATGCCCACAAACGCTCCGAAAATAGCGCCCATAAAGCAACCGCGGTGCTTCTCCCATAACCATTCAATCAGCCGCTTGATATCATCTTTCATCGTGCCGCCACCATTTCTCAGTTGACCCGTTTTTGCATCTTCTCCGCCGCCCGAATCTCCGTGACCGCTACATCCAGTACAAATTCTTTGATGCCTAACGTGTCGGTCACCCGCTGCCGTATTTCGGTGCGAATGAGATCGGACAGCGACGCGACGTTTTCTTTCTCCTCCACAGCCACCCCCAGGGAAATGTACACCGTAGAATTCTCACCGCTCCGGCGGGCGCTGACATTGGCCTGTGCTTTCGAAACTCCGGCAATTTCCAGGACGCTTTTTTCCACCATGTCTCGTACCGCGGCCACCGAAACTCGCACTTCGCCGCCCGCGCTATGAAGAACGACAGCTTCTTCCTCTCTGGGCTTTTTTTCTGAAACAAGACTGCACCCCATGAGGTGAACGCTCCACAAAAAAGCCACCGCCGCTCCGGCCAGCGTTTCCCACCGGGACAAGAGGAACGCCATTTCATTCTCGATCACTGCCTGGGGCAAGAGATGCAGACAAAGTGCCGCCAATCCCAGTGAGGCCAGCGCAACAGCCAGCGCGTAAAGGAACAGCAAAAAACGGTTGAAATATCCCATACCCATCACCTCGCAAAAACCACCGAACCATACTGCTACCGTAATACAGAAGCATTATATCACGCGGGATGGATTTATACAAGGCGCTGAATATTTATAAACATAGCCGTTTGTAGAGTTACGATACACAGGTGCATACAGACAAAAAGACAGCCCGATATTTGTTATTTCATTGGCAACAGCTTTGACACATGTACCATATCTTTCCTCTAATCCTTCAGGATGAGAACCTCCTAAGCGATGTCTGCTTTCTTTTCTTCTTGTATAACAACGGTTTGTCAAACCGATAAGTGCCGCGCTCTCACGATAAGGATCTCAAAGTTTATGAAATAGAATTGTATATTTCACCAAAATATTTACCAATACAATATTTTCATGTTATAATAAAGTATTCCTAAGAACTGTCCAATGCGCTTTGGAAATCATTTCCCATCCTCCTGATTCCGTTGGGCTTGGATAAAATCTGTTCACCGATTTATTTCATTTTTATTAATCCGTAGGAAAGGATGATCTTTCATGTTGAAGAATAACGAGGCGCGGCCAAAAATTTTTCTTCCTCAGAAACAACGATTCCCCAAACGTACTGTACTGACCGTCATGGTTCTCACAGGATTATATTTTGGAAACGCTGCCGCTTACGCGGCAGCCGCCTCTTCCCCGCCAAAGACAGCGGAAGAAAACGACATCGCGTATTCGTATGTCTTGCAGGATGTATTGGTATGGGGAAACCGTTGGGATTCCATTTCCGTCGGACAAACATCGGAGGATCTCCCCGGTGGATATATCTCTCAGGGAGCACGGTTGGGCTTTCTGGGCGAAACGAGCATTCTGAAGACGCCCTTCACCCAATTTAGCTTTACCGAAAAGGCGATTCAGGATTACGGCGATCCCAGTCAGCCGATTAACAGTGTCGCCGTCAATATGCCGTCAGTAAAAACGAGCGGCTGTACGATGTATAACGACTTTTCCATCCGCGGGCAAAATTTGAACGGATACCAAATGTACTTAAACGGAATTCCCGATATGTTTAAACAAGCGAATACGCCGATTAATTTTGCGGAGCGCCTTGAAGTTGCTTCCGGTCCCAATAAAGGAATCACGGGTACCGCCGCCAACGAATCGGCTGGCGGGTTAGTAAATATTGTAAGCAAACGGGCCAACGGCAATTACGCGAAAGTAACCACCATCTTTTCCGGTCACAGCTCATTCGGGCAGCTAATCGATGTGAGCCGCCGTTTCGGAAAAAACAACGAGTGGGGGCTGCGCATTAACGCGCAGAATGTGAACGGAGAAACGGCTATTGAGGATGAACGCTTAACGAATCGCGACATTACGTTAAATTTTGATCATAAAACGGCCAACAGCTATACGAATTTATTCATGGGATATTTTTATTCTAAGCAGAAGAACGGCCAGCGCTGGTTCGGCTTTCGCGGGCCAGATTTCAAAGCTGCCTCTGCCGTTCTCCGAGCCCCTGATGCGGCCAAAAATCT
>CAJPQU010000013.1 GCA_905372875.1 uncultured Schwartzia sp.
GGTAGGGTTCGGGCCGGAAGGGATCCTTGCCCCGGAGAACGACTTCTCCCGCTAAGGACAGGGGGCGATCCAGCCAACCGGAGAGGATGAGGCCGCCGTACGGTTCGACGTTGATCAGCCCATAGCCGTCTTGGGGCTCGCTGGCCTGCGGCTTTACCCGAAAGCCGGGGAAATCCGTATGGGCGGCGGCGATGCGAAGGCCGCGGGGCGATTTTTCTCCCACCCGAAAAGCGAAGAGAGAAGAGCCGAAGACTTTCGTATAGTAGCGCCCACCCGCCTGCAGGAGCCACGGCTTTCCCCAGGGAAGGGGAGCGAAACCCGCCGTTTGGAGAGCCAATTCGCCGGCCCGGGCCGTATGGAAGGGAGAAGGGCTTTGAGAAATGAAGGTCAGAAGATCTTGAACGATGAACATGGGCGTCCTCCTTTATTTTTCAGCTTCGGCAGGCACTTCCTTGGCTATATTGAACGTTGCCCACGCCTTGGGCCATCCGACATAAAAGCCAAGCTGGGTGATGATCTTCACCATCTCGTCTGGTGACTTCATCATAAGTGATTTTTCTCTTCCTGTAAAATGTTTATTTCCTATGTGAAAATATGTTTAATCCGTATGTTTGTAAAAGAATAGATTATGGTTCCCACGTTTTCGGGGGGCCGCCTTTAGGATGCGGTACCGGCGGCTGAGGGATAACGGCAGAGGCGCAGGGCCGCCACGAAGGCGACGAGGGTGGCGGCGGCGATGAGCGCGATGACGGCGGGCCAGCCGACTTCGGCGTAAGCGAAGCCGCCGAGAACGGCGAGGACGCTGCCACCGATGTAGTAGCACAGCATGTAGAGGGATACGGCGGGAGCGGTATCATGGACGTCGTCGAGACGGCCGATCCAGCTGGTGGCCGTGGTGTGTGCCGTAAAGAGGCCGCTGATGAATACGGCGAGGCCGATGAATTTCGCGGCGATGGGTGACGCGAGGGTGATGAGCGCGCCGCCCATCATGAGGCCGAGGCCGAGAAACATGAGTCGGCCGTGGCTTTGCCGCGCCAGGGCCCGCCCCGTGAAAAAGGAGCCGAGGCTGCCGAAAATCTGCATGAGAAAGATGGGCGCCAGCGCCGTTTTTGTCAGTGCGTAGGGCGGGTTGAGGAGTACGAAGGTGATGTAGGTATAGATGGTGGCGAAGGTCCCCATCAGGACGAACCCGATGGCGGATAGCAGCAGGAGACGGCGATTTTCGAGGAGGGGCAGCAGCGTCTTGAGCGAGCCGCGCCGCGGGTGCGCCGGGCGCGGGGAGGCGGAGGGGAGACGCCAAAGGTAGAGAAGGGCGACGGCGATCCCCACGGCGCCCAGCGCCAAAAATGCAGCCTGCCATCCTGCGTGATCCGTGAGCAGCGTCGTCCCCATGCGGCCTAACATGCCGCCGCCGGCGGTGCTGCTGATGTAGAGGCCGATTAAAGGCCCCGTCTGCGCCGCAGGGAATTCTTCCCGGATGTAAGATACCATAAGGGCGGGGAAGGTCCCCAAAAGAACACCCTGAAAAAAGCGGCAGAGGACGATCAGGGGGAAGTTTCCCGTTTCGCCGATGAAAACAGCCAGGAGCGCGGAAGCTAAGAGTCCCAGTCCCGTCGTTCGCTTGCGGTCGAGAAAATCCGACCAGAGGATGATGGCTAAGAGGACGGCGGACATACCGATCATTTCCGCCGCCACGACGAGACTCCCTTCCGCCGGCGTCAAAGAAAAGGTGGCGGCCATGGAGGGAATTAAGGGTTGGGGACCGTGTTTTAACGAATAGGCCATAGCGCCGCTCAGGACGATAAGGGGAACGGCGGTTCGATAGCGCGCGGCGCTTTCCGGCGGCGTAGACATTAGGATGCCTCCTCAACGGATGATTTCTGTTTTTAGTATAAAGAAATCGGCGGGAAGAGTAAACAGGGTTCGGTTTGCTTTAAGAAATTTTTGTTTCTCTTGTGCCCCGGAAGAAAGACCGTTATAATGGAACTGTAAAGGATAGAATTCTCTGAAAGGAGAGACAAAACATGCGTTTTAAGAAAATGGCTGCGGCGGTTCTTTCGGGCGCTTGCCTTTTGAGCGCGCTGGGGTGCGGTGGGGGCGGCGACAAGCCGAAAGAGGACGGCAAGGCATCCCTCAAGGGAAAGGAATTGGTGATGTATGTTTCCTTCCACGAGGATACGGCGAAGGAGCTTTCCCGGCAGTTTGAAGAAAAAACGGGCTGCAAGGTGAAGTTCATCCGGCTGCCGACCGGTGAGGCGGTGGCGCGGCTGATCGCGGAGAAAGACGCGCCCAAAGCCGATCTCTGGCTGGGCGGGACCATAGACGCCCACGAGAAGATGAAGGCTGAGGGGATTACGACACCTTACAAGTCGCCGGAGGAGAAGAATCTGCCGGAAAAATATGTGGATCAGGACGGCTACTGGAAGGGGACGTATTTGGAAACCTTAGCCATCGGCGTCAACGAGCAGCGGTTCGAAAAGGAATTTAAGGCGAAGGGGATTCCCATGCCGGAGAAATTGGAAGATCTTCTGAACCCGGCCTTTAAGGGCGAGATCATCATGCCGGATCCAGCAAAATCGGGGACAGGCAGCACCTTTTTGACGGCCATCGTACAGAACATGGGAGAAGAAAAAGGGCTGGCCTACCTGAAAGAATTGAAGGGCAACGTGGCCCAGCTCACGCCTTCCGGCTTTACCCCGGCTCAGAAATGCGGCGCGGGGGAATTCCTCATCACGGTGAATTTCCTTTCTGATCAGATGAACGTCAGTAATCGAGGACAAAAGATCCACAGCACGGTTTATCCCGATGCCGGCTGGACTCTCTGCGGCATCTCCAAGCTCAAGGGTGCAGCCCATGATGCGGAGGCCAATGCCTTCATCGATTACATGATGTCGAAGGAAGCGGGTGACATCATGGTGAAGACGACCAACGGCATCGCCTGCAATCCCCAGTCTGCCGCGCCGGCGGGGGCGAAACCCCTGAGCGAGCTGCCTCTTTATCAGGGCTACGATTTCGCGAAAGCGGGCAAGGAGAAGGATGCCTTGACGGCAAAATTTGCTGCCCTTTGAAAATAGGGCTTTCCTGCCGACGTATTTTTGATATAATAGACCCAGGGGCTTTCGGGCGTGACCCGAAGGCCCCTCTGTTTTGCTAATCTTTTCTGGGGAGGCGGGCACATGCCTACAGTTCCTTTGACGCGGGAGCAGACCGGCTGGGCGGCGGAGCTGCGTGCGCTTCGGCGGGAGCCGCAGCTTTTGGCGGCCATTGCGATCCTCTTCGCGCTCTTTGCCGTTTTTGTCATTTATCCTTTTGTGCGGTTGATTTGCGTGCCGACGATGGAGGACTGGAACGCGGCGATTCACGGGCAAGCGTTTTGGGAAGCCTTTTGGCACACCCTGGTGTCTTCTCTCTTAGCGACTACCACCGCCATGGTCTTAGGATTTCTCTATGCCTATGCCATGAATTATGTGGAGCTGCCGGGGCGGCGCTTTTTTCAAGTGGTGGCGCTGCTTCCTTCCATGGCTCCTTCGGTGGTGTCGGGCCTCGCGTTCATCATGCTTTTCGGGCGGCGGGGGTTTATCACCTGGAATCTTTTGGGGCTGAAAGCCGATCTTTACGGCTGGATCGGTCTTTGGGTAGTGCAGACCATCGCGTTTTTCCCGCTGGCCTATATCACCATTTCCGGTGTTCTGCGGGCCATCAGCCCGAATTTGGAGCTGGCGGCGCAGAATTTAGGGGCGCGGGGTTTTTATCTCTTTCGGACGGTGACGCTTCGCCTGGCGACCCCGGGCCTGGCCAGTGCCTTCCTCTTAGTGGGGATTAATACTTTAGCGGATTTCGGCAATCCCATGCTGGTGGGGGCGAATTATCATGTGCTGGCGACGGAGGCTTACGCGCAGGTCGTCGGGGCGTGGAATCTTCCCATGGGAGCGGTATTGTCCGTGGTGCTGGTGATTCCTACCTTGGCGGTGTTCTTCATCCAACGGTATTATTTGGAAAAAAATTCCTACGTCACGGTAACGGGCAAACCGGTGGGCGGCCTCATGCGGGTCACGGTGGGACCGGTGGTAAAGGGGCTGCTCTTCGTTTTCTGCTGCCTCGTTTGCGCCGCCATTCTCCTCATCATCGGCGTTGTCTGTCTCTTCGCCTTTACCCGTACCTTCGGCTACGACTACACTTTTACCCTCGATTATTTCATCGAAGGGGTGGTTCAGTCTTCCTCCCTGCAAAACAGTTGGATTGCCTCGATGACCACTGCCGTAATGACGACGCTTTTAGGCATCGCGCTGGCGTTTCTGACCTTGCGGCGGCGCTTTCCCGGCCGGGGCCTGATGGATTTTTTGGCTATGCTGCCGGTCTCTTTGCCGGGAACTTTCATCGGGTTGGCTCTCATCATGGCGTTTAATTCGGGGCCGCTGGAAATGACGGGTACTCTCGTTATCGTGGTGGTCGGCATGACGCTGCGGCAGCTGCCCGTGGGCTATCGGCAGGCGGTGGCGGGCCTTTCTCAAATCGAGCGTTCCATGGAGCAGGCTTCCACGAATTTGGGCGCGGACAGCTTCACTACCTTCCGTAAGGTGGTGGTGCCCATGCTGAAAAATTCGCTCTCCATCAGTTTCGTCTACTCCTTTATGCGTTCCATGAATACTCTCTCCACCGTCATCTTCCTCATCTCCCCTGAGTGGAATCTGGCCTCTATCAATATCATGAGCCTCGCCAATCAGGGGTTTTTGACGGTGGCCAGCGCCACGGCAGTGGGGATGATGCTGACCATATTCGCCACGTTCGGTCTGGCGAAGCTCATACTGCGCGATCAGATCAATATCTTTGACTTATGAGGAGGCCCATCATGCAGGACATCGTCATGGAATTAAAGAACATCAATAAATTTTTCGGCGCAAACCAAGTCATTCACGACGTGAGTTTCCAGGTGAAAAAAGGTGATTTTGTCACGCTCTTAGGGCCCTCGGGCTGCGGCAAGACCACGATCCTTCGCATGATCGCGGGCTTTTACGAGCCGGACAGCGGGGAGATCCATTTAGCGGGACGTCAGATTGAACGCATTCCCCCCTATGCCCGCAATACCGCCATGGTATTTCAGGAATACGCCCTCTTTCCTCACATGAGCGTCTATGAGAACGTGTCCTATGGCCTGCGGGTGCGCCATCGCCCCGAGGCGGAAATTCGGGAAAAGGTGGGGGAGGCGCTGACGCTCATGCAGCTTTCGGGTCTTGAGGATCGCTACCCGAATCAGATGTCCGGCGGCCAGCAGCAGCGGGTGGCCGTGGCTCGGGCACTGGTCATGCAGCCTGACGTTCTGCTCCTGGATGAACCGCTGTCCAATTTGGACGCGAAGCTTCGGGAATCCGTGCGGGTGGAGCTGCGGAGTATTCAGCAGCAGATGGGCCTTACCACCATCTACGTTACCCATGACCAGCAGGAAGCCCTTTCCATGTCAGATTCCATTATTATCATGAAAGATGGCTATCTGCATCAGCAGGGAGGGCCCCACGACATTTATTTCGAGCCGCGCACCCCCTTTGTGGCGGATTTTATCGGGACGACGAACCTGATTTCCGTGGAAGGAAGCGACGCCCTTTGGGTGAATTACGGTGAAGATGTGCTGGAATTGGATGCATCTTGTCCGGCCGGCACCTACGTCGTCAGTATTCGCCCGGAAGCCATCCGCCTCAGCGAGGAGATAACTTCCCCTTGGAATGGCAATCTTCTGCGGGGCACCATCACCCACAGCATGTTTTTAGGGGAGAAAATGCGGTATTTCCTCCGGGATAAGCTGGGACACGAATGGCTAGCGGATATTTACGACCCAGGACGCAAGGTTTACACCGGGGAAGTTTCCATGATGTTTACGCCTGCCAGCACCCATCTGGTCTTGGGAAGGGAAGCGTGACCAAAAGCCGGATAACCCGCTGTCCGGCTTTTGGCGCGGTAGGGAGGAAACCGTGCTGTAGAAGAGATTTAGTAAATGAGTATTTACTAATTTTAAAAAAGTTGTTACAATCAGTACGTAACGGCGTGAGAAGGAAAGGGCGGGAGCGGACGGATATGACGCGATGGTTGGAAGGAATAGGGCGCGAGGTGTTGACATGGCTGGGCTATATCGGCGAGGTCATGCTGCTCCTATGGGAGACGCTGCGCCAGATGAAGCGCCCTCCGCGGCTGCGGCTGATCTTTTCGCAGATGGCGCATTTAGGCGTGGATACGCTGCCCATCGTCGCCCTTACGCTCCTCTTTACCGGCATGGTCATGACGCTCCAGATCGTCCATGAATTCATCCGCTTCGGAGCGCAGGCCACCATCGGCGGCGTGATTGCCATTGCCATCGGGCGGGAATTAGGTCCGGTCTTAGTGGGCGTTGTGGCGGCAGGTCGGGTGGGCGCGGCCATTACGGCGGAGATCAGTACCATGAAGGTGACGGAGCAGATCGATGCTCTGCGGGTATTGGCCACGAATCCGGTGGGCTATTTAGTGGTGCCGCGGATGATTGCCTGTATGGCGATGGTGCCGATTTTGACGGTTTTTGGCGATGTGGTGGGCGTCCTGGGGGGCTGGCTGGTGGCCAGCGGCGGCCGAGGCATAAGCTCGTACCTTTACTGGCATTCCATTGATATGTTTACCGTTGTCCACGATCTTACGGGGGGGCTGGTGAAAGCCGTGGTCTTCGGCATGATCATCGCCCTTTTGGGTTGTTACTGCGGACTGCAATCCCCTGAAGGAGCGGAGGGCGTCGGTGTGGCTACGACGCGTTCGGTGGTCAGCGCCATCATCATGATCTTTTGTGCCAACTGTTTTTTGTCCATGATGCTTTATCAGTGAGGATAAAGGATGATAAAATTAATCAATGTCAATAAATCCTTTAAAGAGCGGGCCATTCTTCGAAACATTAACCTCACCATAGACGCTGGGGAGACCCTGGCAATCATCGGCGGCTCCGGTTCGGGAAAGAGCACGCTGCTTCGTTTGATGGTGGGGTTGATTATGCCGACCAGCGGGGAGATCTGGATCGACGATCAGGAGATCTCCCATATGGAGGAGGAAGCGCTGGACAAGGTACGGCTTAAAATGGGCATGGTCTTTCAGTATTCGGCCCTCTTTGATTCCATGACGGTGGGGGAGAATGTGGCCTTCGGGCTGCGGGAGCATACGAAGTATCCGGAGGATAAGATTCAGCGGATCGTAGCGGAGAAGTTGGCTTTAGTGGGACTTCCTGATGCGGCGTCGCTGATGCCCGGCGAGCTTTCCGGCGGCATGAAAAAGCGCGTGGGGATGGCCCGGGCCATTGCCTTTGAGCCATCCATCATCTTTTACGACGAGCCGGATTCCGGCCTTGACCCGGTGATGACGGAGAAGATTGATGAGCTTATTCTGGCTATGCAGCGCCACCTGAAGGTTACGTCGGTGGTGGTGACCCACGACATGGAGAGCGCCTGCCTGGTGGGGGACCGCATCGCCATGATTTACGAGGGAGAGATCATCGCCCACGAGCCGGTAGAAAAATTTCGCCGCCTGAAAGATCCCCGGATACGGGAATTTCTTCGGGGACTGGCGTTGAAAGAGGAGGCAGGAACATGACGAACGAAGCCAAAGTCGGGGCCTTTACGCTCATTGGCCTGGCTCTTTTGGCGGTCATTCTGATTCACATGAGCGATATCCGTCTCTTCGGGGCCAAAGACTATACGCTCTACATCGGCTTTGATGAAGTGGTGGGGGTGAATCCCAGCGCTGAGGTGCGCTTTGCCGGCGTTGAGGTGGGCCGGGTGCGGGCGGTGGAAACGGATGGCATGGGGGCGGTGGTGACCGTTGAGATTCGTCCGGATATTCATATTCCGCGCACGTCGCGCATCAGCATCGCTTCCAGCGGCTTTTTGAGCGAGAAGTTCATCGGCATCATGCCGGGCAAAGATACCGGCGATTATTTGCGGGACGGAGAATACGTTTACGGTGTCGGCGAGCAGAACGTGGATTCAATCATGGCTAACATGAATAAGCTGGTGGAGGAGGTACACGGCATGGTGTCCTCCATGAATAACGTCTTGGGCAGCAAAGAATTGCAGCATTCGCTGGTGGATACGGCGGTTAATGTGCGGGACATCACGGCGAACATGCGGGAACTCACCGGTGCTTTCGCCCAGATGGCGGGGACGAGCGGCCCGGAGATCAACGCCATGGTCCGGAATCTCAACGCGGTGGCGGCGAATTTAGCCGCCACCACCGGCGAAGTGGAGCGTCTGGTCGCCGATTTTTCCGGTGACGGACAGACGGCGGCCAATCTGCGGCTGGCTGCCGCTAACCTCTCGGTGACTAGTCAACGCATCGAGCGCATGGCGCAGAGCATCGAAGGGGTGGTGACAGATCCGAAGACAGCGGAGGATCTTAAGGCGGTTCTTCACAACGCCCGGTCGGTATCGGAGCGGGCGGATCGACTGATGGGCGGCCTTGACGGTACGAAGATTGAGACCGGGGTGGAGACGATGTACAGCGGTAAAGCCCGCGATTGGCAGGCGAATTTTGATCTGCGTCTCTACCCATCCGAAGACAGCTTTCTGCTCTTAGGGTTTGATGGGATCGGCGAGGATAATCTTTTCAACGCTCAAGTGGGACGGCGAAAGGGTGCGTTTACCGGGCGCGTCGGTCTCGTGGACAGCCAGGTGGGGCTGGGGGTGGACGCCGATGCGGGATCGCGCTGGCGATTTTCCGTCGAGGCCTATGATCTCAACGATGTGGCCCTCAAAGCGAGGGTGCGTTATCGCATCGGGGAAAGCACCTATCTTTTCAGTCAGGTGAATCATTTCAATGATCGGGAAAAGCGGACCACCTACGTCGGGGTGCGGCAGGAATTTTAAGGAGGTACGGATAAAATGAAGTCTGCCAACTGGACGCAGAATGATCAGGGCTTCCTTGAGGAACGATCCTCTTCCTTTCAGGGTGTTTTTAGATAATTATGGTTATGTATGCGGGAGCACGTGAGGAGGAAATGCGGTGAGAAAGAATAAGAAGTGGGGAAAAAAATGGGCGGCCCTTGTTCTCAGCGGGCTGTTTGGTTTTTCGGTGGCGACGGCGTCCGCTGCCGCCGAGGTTGTCGATTTGACGCTGGAGGAGAGCATTCGCCTGGCCCTTGATAACAATCGTACGATCAAGATGTCGGAGAGTGACGTGGATGCGGCCGCTTGGGCACGGCACGAAGCTCGGCGAAACGGCGGCCCGACCCTTTCGTGGCAGGGTTCGGCCACGACGCTGGGGGGGAAGTCTGTGGCTGAGGGACGGCGGGCGGAGCCTCTGACTGGTGTAAAGTACGATCGGAATTTTTACAACAGCTTGACGCTGCAATTTCCCCTCTACACCGGCGGACAGTTGGAAAACAGTATCGAAGCGGCGGAGTACGGCCTCGATGCGGCCGATCTGACCCTGGAGGCCACGCGGCAGACCATTAAGGCGCTGGCGACTTCGGCTTACTATAAAATTTTGCAGTGCCGCAACATGATTCAGGTGAAGCGGGAAGCGGTGGATACGCTGGAGGCCCACCTTCAGAACGTGAATGCCCAGTATCGTGTGGGGATGGTGGCTAAATCTGATGTGCTGCGCTCACAGGTGGAGCTGGCTAATCAGCAGCAGGCCCTCGTGAATGCGCAGAATAATTATGATATTGCCATTGCCACGTTTAATAATATCATCGGGCTGCCAACGGATACCGTGGTCAATGCCCGCGATGAGCTGGCGTATACCAAATACGATCTGCAGCTTTCCGAATGCACGAAGTATGCGCTGGATCATCGTCCTGACGGTATTGCCGCTGATCGGGCGCTGAAGGCGGCCGAGGCGCAGATGAAGGCGGCGAAGGCCGGCTACCGCCCCAAGGTGGCGGCTCAGGCAGAGCGCGTCTTTGCTGGGGATAAGGCTTTTGGGACCAATCATACCACGAGTGATTCCATGCGCGTTGGCGTCGTGGCCAGCTGGAACATTTTTGACAACAATGTAACCGAGGCGCAGGTACAGCAGAAGAAAGAAGAGGTTTACAAGGCAGAGCAGAAGTTTTTGGCGCTTCGAGAGCAGATACAGCTTGACGTGCAGACAGCGTATCTCAATCTTTTGGCGGCGGAGAAGAACATCCAGACGACGAAGGTGGCTGTGGATAAGGCGCAGGAGGATTATAAGATCGCGCAGGTCCGTTACAGCGCCGGCGTGGGGACGAACCTTGATGTGATGGACGCTGAGGAGAGTCTGATCTCGGCCCAGACGACCTACATCACCGCTCTCTATAACTACAATATCAGCAAGGCGGATCTTGATCAGGCTATGGGGCTGCAAGTGGGGCTTGACGTTACCCCATATCAGACGGGGGATATTTCTCAAATGATCCCGGTTCGTCCGGCGGCGGATACGTCTCAGAATTTGACGGCGCAGGACGCAGAGAGGCCCAAGACCCATGCCATTGAACTTCCCCGGGCGGAACGTCCGGTGAGAACGCCAGAAGGGAATACTTCTTCGAACAGCGCAGCGGATGAAAGTGCGGCGCGTTTGGAGAGAAGCGCTGCCGGAGAAGATACGGGAAAAACGACACAATAAGACGGTACGTTTAGGGAGTGGTGGGCGATGACGCACAGACCCCTAGCTTGGTTTCTGGGGATTGTCACCGGCCTTGGTCTCATATTGGGCCTTGCGGGCTGGTACTATATCGAAACCCGGGATTTTATGGCGGGCATGGGGGCACTGGCGGCGGAAAAAGGGACAGCGCTTTTGGAGAGCCGCGTCGATATTGGCGCAATTCGCGTGGCGTCGCTCCACTCCTTGGAAGTTTTGGATATTGCCGTGTACGATAAACAAGGCAGGCCGGTATTGAAAGCTGACTCCGCACTCGTCGGATTCAGTTTTTTTGGCATGCTTTTTTCTACGCCGATCGAAGCTGTAAGCCGGATAGAATTTTCTCGTCCGGAGGTATGGCTGACGCGCCGGCCTGACGGCACGTGGAATTACGAGGAGCTCACAGCAAAGGACAGCACGTCGAGCCGCTTCCAGGGGATCGTGGCTACGGGCGCAGGGGTCGTCCATTTGGATGATCAAGGAAAGCACCTTGATTTCACGGCCGTAGCGGGGGAAATGGATTTTGCGATGGAGGCGGCGCCCGCGGTGGAAGTTTCAGCCCGACGGGGCCAGGAACGATGGGGAGCCTCGGGATTTTTAGGGGATGCTCTGCAACTTGATGTGGAGGGGCATGATCTTGATATTGCCGTCTATCAACGTTGGCTTCCTGCCGATGCTCTGCCGGAAGAAGTGCAAATTCGGGGCGGTTTGGCAGAAGAGGTCACGGCCTCCCTGCGTCGTTCGCCGCAAGGCTGGCGCTATGAAGGGGAAGTACGCCTTTCGGGGGGTGTAGCACGAGTCTGGGACAGGGAAATAAAGGAAATTGAAGGACAGGTGGCGTTTTCGGATCGGGAAGCGGCCCTCTCTCTTCGGGCGGAATCGGAGGGACAACGGGCTTCGGCCAAGGGGAAGATCTATTTCTCTTCTACGGTGACCCAGCTCGATTTAATCGCGGAATCGGAGGGGTTTGACCCTTCGGCTGTTTTCTCCGCCAGTCCTTTTCAGGGGGCGGTGGCCTTTTCGGCACATGTCACCGGAACGCCGTCCGCACCTTTAGTGGAGGGGGATTTTCGCGTCAAGGAAGGAACGCTTTCAGGATATTCCTTCCAAGATGCGCGGGCGAGGGCGGCGTATTACGAAGGACGGGTAGCAGTACGCTCTTTGACAGCGAGGGTTTTTGACGGTCAAGTACGAGGTGCGGGGGAATTTGAAGCTGCTTCTCGGTGTTACGATGGGACGCTCGTCTTACAGGATGTGGATGTGGCCGGCTTGGGAGATTTGGCGGCTGGAGGCAGCGGCCGTCTTTCGGCGGAACTGGGCTTTGCCGGCGAGGGGATGGATATGGAGAAACTGCGCCTTTACGGCAGCGCTTCTGTACGGGACGCTGCGCTGCGCGGTATCGCCATTCCCGAGGCGCAGGCGTCTTTTTCCAGCGACGGTGACGCCGTGATTTTGGATTATCTTTCCGCCCGCGTGGAAGGGAGCGGCGAGATTGGCTTAGAAGGCCGCGTAGTCCAGGGAAAGGATATAGATCTCTCCTTTACCGGCAGCCGGATCGACTTGGGATTGGCTCGCCGATTCTGGGATAAGGCTGATATGAGCGGCTTAGCTGAAATGAGCGGGACCATGCAGGGAAATATGGACAACCCCACCGTGCAGGTGACCTTTTCCGCCACGGAGGGACAGCTCTTTAAACAGCCCTTTAAGACGCTTCACGGTGCGGTCAGCGGCAGCCTGGACGGGGTGGGTGTGGATTCGTTTTCCATGGAAAACGGCAACGGTGTCAACTGGTTGGTGCAGGGGACCGTCGGCTTTACCGGGGCCCGGCGCATTCATCTTCAGGTGGATACCATGAACGTTCGCATGGAAGACATTGCGGCCTTAGTGGCGCCGGAGCAGCCCATTACCGGCGAGGTGGACAATATCATCACGGTTACGGGAACGCTGGATGATCCCGACGTTGTAGGGTACGTCCATTTCCGCCACGGCAGTTACCGAGGGTATCTCCTCTCGGGGATGGATGGGGATTACACGCTGAAAAACGGTCTGTTGACCCTTCACGATTTCCATATCTTTTCTCCCTTGGTAGATATGGATCTCAACGGGACGGTTCTGCCGGCCAACTGGGGGCTGGATCTCCATGTGGCGGCCCACGATATCGACTTGAATCGTTTTAGCGGCAAACTTCCTTATCCCATCGAAGGACACGGTACTTTCGACGGCTATATCGGGGGCACCATCGCGCAGCCTACCTTTGACGGCGTGCTGGACGCTCCGTCACTGCTCTTTAATGGTGCCGCAGTGACGAACGGACACGGTCAGGTAACGCTGCGGGGGAACCAACTGACCTTTGCTCCCTTCCGCTTTGATCAAAACGGCGGGTACTATACGTTGCAGGCGGCGGTAAATATTGATACCATGGTCGCGGACGGTCA
Source organism: uncultured Schwartzia sp. (assembly GCA_905372875.1). Classification (GTDB taxonomy): domain Bacteria; phylum Bacillota; class Negativicutes; order Selenomonadales; family Selenomonadaceae; genus CAJPQU01. Next base: position 13,035 of record CAJPQU010000013.1, read on the forward strand.
TGCCAGCGTGTCCAATGGGGACATCCATGATCTTTTGGCGATTGCCAACGTTAAAAACGACGCGGTGCATGGACGGGTAGACGGCATCATCGATTTTTCGGGTACGTTGGAAAATCCCGCTGTCGATGTCGATCTTTATCTGGGGGAGGGGCACATTGGTGCGTATCCGATCAGTGAGGTTTACGTCGAGGCCCGTATGCGAAACCGCGTCATTACCCTGAACCGCTTTTCCGGCAGGCAGGGGAACGGTTCTTTTGCCGCGCTGGGGCGCATTGACCTGGACGGCGCCATCCAAGGGCGTTTTTCGACGCATCATGTAGCGGCGGGGCTCTTGACTGCGGCGGCGGGGAGCGACATTCCCCTCTATGGTTTGGTGGATTTGGAAGCCCAGTTCGGCGGGACGGCAGACGCGCCTACGGCGGACGCGTCTCTGACTGTCATCAGCGACGGACAGTCCGCGGCGTTTGACACCTTGAGCGGGCTCTTCCGATGGCGCGGCCAAACCGTGCGGGTGGAGCAGCTGCTCCTGCAAAAATCTCAAAACGGTCACGCCTATAAGGCCAGTGCTTACGGCACCATTCCGTTAGCTGCTCTGACCAGCAAATTCGGTGAAGAAGTCGCGGTCGAGGATCGGATTGATCTGCGCCTTTCTTTGGATGAGGCGGATTTGGGGCTGCTGCCGCTTTTAGTGCCGGAGATCGACTGGGCGCTGGGGACAACTTATGGCAGCCTACACATTGGCGGTACACTGGCTGCGCCGTCCTTAGACGGGGCCATTGGAGTTAAAGACGGCGCGGTGAAGTTTAAAGCTTTGAACCTTCCGCTTACTCAGCTGCAATTGGGCCTGAAATTCGAGGACGATGTCATCACGGTCACGGATGGCAGCGGGCGCATGGGAGGCGGAACTTTCCGCCTTGAGGGCGCTACCCGCCTCGAGGGGCGTCGACTGACGGCGTATCGTTTGACGGCGGAAGCAAACCGTCTGGATATTCAAAGTCACTTTTATCACGGCCCTCTTACCGGCACAGCGGATATCCGGGAGGGTGGGCTGGACGGCGAACATTTACCGAAATTGACAGCGCGGATCACCGTAGACGATGCCCGCATTTCGCTGCCATCCATTCCCGAGACCCAGGGTGAGCTGCCGCTCATGCTTCTGGACGTGGGGCTTCAAGTGGGGCGTCATACCCATTTCTACAGCTCCCGCCTCTATGATATTTGGCTGGAGGGCGGCTTCCATTATGGGGGAACGACTTTGGCCCCGCAGCCCTCGGGGGCGATCAATGTGCGCCGGGGGTCGGTGACGTATGTGCAGACTACATTTAAGATCAGTGAAGGGGTATTGGCGTTCAATCAGGTGGATTCGTTCCTGCCCAGTTTACAATTCCAGGCAGATGCCCGTTTGAACCGTACGCGGATCTTCCTCAGCATTCACGGTCCTATTGACGCCATGGAGTTTCATCTGACGTCCAGCCCCCCCATGGGGCAGGAAGAGATCCTGCGGCTTTTGACGCTGCGCGGTGCGTACCGCAGCGGCCAAACACCCAGCGGTGCGGATATGACAGCGTCCTTTTTGGAAGCGGGGCTGCAGATGAGTTTCCTCAATATAATAGAGGATACAATGCGCGATCTCTTACAGCTTGACGAATTTCGGATATCCCAAGACGTGACGGACGGATTGGAGAAAAAAGGACGCGACAATCAGCTGCAGGAAGCGTATAATATTGAAATAGGGAAATATATCAGCGATAAGGTCATGATCAGCTACACCCAGGGGATTAACCATCCTTTGCGCCGCTACAGCCTGCGCTATGATTTTAATGATCGGTTCAGTGCCATTCTTGGCCGTAACGAAAACAACCATACCTGGGTGGGAATCGAAAGCCGAATTTCCTTTTAGCTGTTTTCGATTGAACCTGTAAGGAGCGTGTGTTGCTTTTGCGTTTAGAAGAATATATGCAGGAATTGAATAAGATTGCGCTGCTGCCGCCGGAAAAAGAAGCGGCGCTCTGGTGCGCGTTTAAAGAGAACGGTGACGCGGATGCCCGACGGCAGATCATTCAGGCGTATCAGCCCTTGGTCTTTAAGAACGCGCTGCCTTATCGCGGGCTGGATACGATCATGGATATTATCCAGGAGGGAACGGTAGGTCTCATTGAAGCGGTGGAGAACTACGAACATCGGCGTGGTGTAGCTTTCAGCCTTTTTGCTGTGCATCGCATTCGCGGGCGCATCCTGAATTTTTTACGCCGGGAAGGGGCGGTGGCGCTGGCCTGCTTAGAGGAACGCGTCGGAGAAGACGGTCTTTCTCCTAAAGACCGCCTCGTCGATCCGGGTGTATCCGTGGCGGAACAAGCAGAAGAACACGAGCTTTCTGCGCGGCTTCGGGAAGCGCTGGCACGTTTGCCGCAAAAGGAACGGCTGGTTTTGGAAGAAGTCTGCATCGGCAGTGCGGCGGTGGGGGACGTTGCCGCTCGGTTAAACGTCAGTCCGTCCCATATTTATCGCCTGCAAAAGACGGCCATTCGCCGGATACGGGGCATGCTTTCCCGGTTTATGCAGCGCTGGTGAGAGCCTTTACAGAAGGAAAATGAAGAAAAACAGTCAAATTTTGTTGTGTTATGGGGAAAAATTGGTATAATAAACAAAAATGTATTTTTTTCGCTTAAAATATGACGTAAAGATTTCCGCCGGCGAAGGGAATATAACAGAGCAGGTGCTTTGAAAATCCGAATGACAGGGATTCTTCGGGAAAGGGGGATGGCGGCGCGATGGCAAGGCCGACGAAATATAAGGAACATGTCCGAGCGGCGCGGGAGTGGCTGGGACGGGCCGAGGATTCGCTGGAGCAGGAAGACCATATCCGGGGCGATTTGGATGTGATGCTGGCGCAGGCCGAGCTTCAACGGGCGCAGGAGACGGAAGAAGGTCGTGTTCGGCGTCGATGGTTAGGACGTTTACTCCCCGCCGGAGCGGCTGCATTAGTGGCGGCCTTAGTATGGGGGTTATGGCCGTCTGTACCAGCACCTCTCATCGAACGTCCCTCCGTCATGCCTGCGGCAGAGCCGGGGGAGGCGGGTTCAGCATCGGTCCCCGCTGCGGCTGCGACACCGATGGCGATAGAGTCCTCCACTGTGCGGCCGATGACGGCGGAGATAGTGCCCCCCACTGTGCCGCCAATGACGGCGGAAATTTCTTCAGTTGTAGAAGAACCATCGTCGGTGGAGGTGCCGATCAGTGAGGCGGCGGATATGGAGCCGCTTCCTCAACCGTCCTCTCGGGTTTCCTCGCGGGATATTCTGCCTTCGCGGGATATGCAGAAGCTGATGAGCGCAGCAGGCCAAAGCCTGCGGGCGCAGTAAATATTTTCTTAGGAAATAGAGCAAGGCATTACTGGCCGCCTGAATAGAACGGCCGATTTTGGGAGGTTTAATCTTTGGAAAAGAAGACGTATCGAGCTTTGGCCTGCACGGCCGCGTTGACGGCAAGTTTCGCTCTGACGCCTGCGGCAGAGGTGTTTGCCGCGCCGGAGGAAAAGGGCGTGACAGAAGAGTCGATTCCGGCGGAAAAAGCCGGCGTCATGACCACCGACGGCGAGCTTTCTTTGCCGGACATCTCTTCCGCACCGGAAAATGTCGTACCGGTGGAAGAAGCGACTCCCGAACAATTGGCGCGGGTCACGCCGCCTCCTCCGCCACCCACGGCGGAAGAGGTTGCGGCAGCGGAAGAAGCGGCTGCTCGAGAAGCGGCGGAAGCCGAAGCACAGGCTGCCCGGGAACGGGCCGCGGCCGAGGCGAAAGCTGCACAGGAGGCCGCTAAAGCGGAAGCGGACGCCCGGGCGCAGGAAGATGCAAATCGCGTTGACGCCGGACTCAAAGAAGGCAACCTCCCGGCTCAATCGATAGCTGCCTCGGAACGGGAAATGACGGAAGGGGAAGCGGACGCCGAAGCTACGGGAGAGGCTGCTCAGGCTGCATCGGCAGCGGCGGCGCCGACGGCTGACGTTAAATCGGAATCGGAGGCGGATCGCTGGGCGCGGCTACGGCCTGAAGAGAAGCGCATTTCGGAATGGATTGATTCCCTTGAAGGAAAAACCATCGTAGATGTCACCATTGAAGGTGCCAGTGAGGCCACGGCAAAAGAAGCCAAGGCGGCGCTTCAAACCCGGCCCGGAGATACCTTCTCCAAGTCCCGCATCGAAACGGATCGCAGTGCGATCTATGATGTTGGTCTTTTTTACGATATTTTCCCCACCTTCTCGCTGATTCCCGAGGGCGTTCTGGTGACCTATCATGTGCTGGAAAACCCGATCCTCACTTCCGTCGAGATTACGGGCAATACGGTTCTGTCCACGGAAGAGATCAAAGGGCTCATCACCGTGAAGACGGGAGAAATGCTCAATACGCGGACACTCCATGGCAACATTCAGGACATCACCAACCGTTACCATAAGGACGGATACATCCTGGCCAAGGTAGGCGATTTAGATATCGGCCGTGACGGTAAGCTGGTCATCCGCATCAACGAGGGCACGCTGGAAGGATATACGGTCAAAGGGAACACCAAGACGAAGGAGCGTGTCGTCCTGCGGGAAATGCGCATGAAACCGGGCGAGCCCTTTAACGCCAAAAAAGCCCGCCGCAGCATGCAGCGCGTCTATAATTTGGGCTTCTTCGACGATGTGAACATGAAGCTGAATCCCGGCGTAGAACCCAACGCGGTGATCTTAGAGGTGGACGTGGTGGAAAAGCGCACCGGTACCTTCAGCGTAGGGGCCGGTTACAGCAGCCAGGACGGCTTCATCGGCATGGTCGGCATCGGGGACACGAATTTCCGCGGGACAGGGGATTCCATCAATCTGACGTATGAATTCAGCGGCGACGATTCTGATGCCCACGGCTACACCTTCTCGTATCGCCGCCCGTGGCTGGATAAGCGGGAGACGGCGGGAACGCTGCGCATTTACAACCGTACCTATGAGTATGACGATTATGATACTAACGGTGACGAGATCGAAGAATATATGCGTAAGTATTCCGGCGGGGAGATTACCCTCAGCCGTCCCCACAGCGAGTATTCTACGAATTTCATCACTTTGAGAAACCGCGATGATCGCTACGTCAAGCATGAAGGCGGGCGCGTGAACCGCAGCGGTGGCGAGGCTAAAGCCTGGCGGGATTATAATTTCGGCCTGACCCGCAGTATCATTTTGGAGCATGTCACCGATACCCGGGATAATATCTATTCACCCATGACGGGCAGCCGGGCCAGTCTTTCGGCGGAATTTGCCGGACTGGGCGGCGATTTCAATTATCGAAAATTTACGCTGGAAGACAATCATTACTTCAAGGCGGGGCACGCGCAGGTCTTCGCACTTCGCGCCATGTATGGCCGCGGTTTCGGTCATATTTCGGAGTCGGCGGTTTTCCGCATCGGCGGACAGAATACGCTGCGCGGTTACCGCGACGACCAATTCCGGGATAACAATGTGTTCTTAGGGACGTTGGAATATCGCTTCCCAGTGGTCAGCAAGGTGCAGGGTGCAATCTTTACTGACTTTGGCGGGACGTGGTCTACAGGCTGGATGCCGAAGAATCTCCACGAGAGCATCGGTTTCGGCCTTTCAGTACAGACCCCGGTGGGGCCCATTCGCATCGACCTGGCTCATGGTTCACAAGGCAACCGGGTGCACTTCAGCGTCGGTGGCACGTTCTAAGAACATGAGAGGCGAAAGCCTGATCCGCCTTGGGGTTCTCGTGGCTTTTTTCCTTTGGGGCTTTGGCGTTTTCGGCGGTTTGCATGGTACTGTCCGGGCAGCGGGCTGCGTGGAAACAGTGACGGCTCATGTGACTGCGGTTGAATCGCTGCCGCCCCTCGTGCAAAAGCGCATGGAAACAACGGTAGCGGCCATTGCCGCGCAGCTCTTAGGCGGACGGCACCTGGACGAGGTGCGGGTCTCGGCTGCGCAGGATGCGGCGGTCATTCACGAGGTCTTTGACAAGGTTTTGGTAGGCTATTCCGTAGCTCAGGTGGACGTTTTCCCCGGTGAAGAAACACGGGTGGAAGTCCGCCTGCTGCCTTGGGCGGACGTGATCCGAAGTGTCACGGTGGAAACGACGGTGGAAGGAATGCCGCCGGAGATTGAAGTCCTGGTGCGCCGGGATTTGGCCGCGGTGGAGACGGTTTTTGAAGAAAGTCTCTTAGGGCTGCCGGTAGCGGCTTCAGATTGGACGAACGGCGTCTTAAAGCGCAGTTTAAACGAGTATTTGGCGGCGCATCTGCCGGAATTTCGCGGCGACTTCGATGTGATTCCCGGGGCTTTGACCCGGGTTTCGCTGACGGTGTATCCTCGGCTGCCGGTGGTGCGTCGGATCGATCTCAGCATGCGGTCTGATTCTATTCCGAACTTCACCCTTCTGAACCATCGGCGGCGCATGGAAGAGAGGGTGAACCACCTCATCGGCGTTCCGGTGGGCTTTGTGCGCCGTCATGCAGGGGATTTTACCGCGGCCTTTGCGGCGGAGCTTGATTCTTTGCCGGATTTTCGGGCGCTGTCGCTGCAAACGCAGGTAACGCTGCCGCGGATTGACGAGACTGTTGATGTGATGAGCCGCTCGGATACGGAAAAATATCTCATCCGTTTGGAAGGCTGGGCGGATATCACCCGGCGGCATAACGAAAATCATAACGTCGTCTTTCGCTTTCATGCCGGGTATCGGCCGACGCGGCGGGACGAGGTATTTTTGGAGACGGATTTCGCGCCTCAGGCGGTGGTATGGGATGGGAAGGTGGGCTATGCCCGGCATTTCACCCCCAGTACCCGGGGTATTCTTCGTTACGATATGAAGGGGCGGCGCTTCATCGTGGGGGGGGAACAGCAGATCACCGATCGTTGGCTGCTGCGCTATGAGTATCGCTGGTCTGACCAAAAGGGAGAAGCGGCTATCCGCTATCGCATGCACGATTTTCTGAGCTTGGAGTATGTTTTTGACAAGGATGACAGCTGGCTGCGGCTCATCGGAAATTTCTGACAGGATTCCCACGGTTTTCCTTGAATAACCGAGGGGAGTTTGCTATAATATAGCTGTTTTGGTGCCGTACGGAAAGAACGTAACGGAAAGAAAAGGAGAAATGACATGATCAAACTGGAAAAGAAACACATCAAGATCTTTAGCATTTTTATCGCGGTGGTCTTCATCGGGAGCTGCGTGGCCATCGGCGTATCGCAGATGGGTTCAACGGGCGTCGCCTCGGCGGCTTCCTCGGCGGTGGGCAAGATTGACTATCGGCAGGCGATGGCCCAGTCTCCTGATCTTCAGGCGGCCAACGATCAAATGCAGCAGGCGGTAGAGGACGCCAAGAAGGATTTTGAAGAAAAATCGGCGGGAATGAGCGATCAGGAGAAGCAGGACTACTATCAGCAGACCCAGTCGCGGCTTCAGCAGAAGCAGCAGGATCTCATCGAGCCGATTCAGAAAAAGATCGAAGAGCAGGTCAAAGCGGTGGCGGAAGCCAAGGGCCTGTCGGTGGTTCTCGATTCCAATGCGGTCGTTTATGGCGGTCAGGACATCACACAGGATGTCATCCGCAAGCTGTCAAAATAATTCTTGCATAGGATATTCCTGTACCGAGCCATTTGCGTGTGCTCGGTACTTTTCTAAGGAAGCACGGATAACGGAAGGCCGTCTGGATGCAGAATGTTGCGCTGTGGAGAATCTTCTCTCCCAGCAGGGCGCGAAGGATGTGCCAGGATGATGGGACTGGATGTATAGTGTTTCCATAAGGGGGGCTTTCCATGGCGGAGCAGCAGGGCGGAAGCAAAGTGTCTGCCGGCTGGGGGAGAAGAGTGTGGTTCCTTTTTGGCGCAGCACTTTTCCTCGTGGGGGCGGCCGCGCTTTGGCTGTGGCATCGACCTGCGTCTGCGCCTTTGCCGGTGTCCCGTTCCCCCGGCGTTGGAATCGTGGATGTCCAGGCGGCGCTTCGCGCGCATCCTGCTTACGCAGCCTTGGCAACGCAACGAGCAGAACGGGAGCGGCTGGAAACTGACCTCCGCATGGAGCGGCAGATGTTCGTGGCACTGACGGCGCCGCGACTTTCTTCCTCTTTGTTTCAGGATGCGGTACGGCAGAAGCAGCGTCAGCGGGATGTAGAGGCCCAGAATACTCTTCGAGAACGTTTGGCAGCGGCGGAAAAAGCGCGGCGGGAAGAACTAAAACCTTCCTTAGAAGCGGCGCGGGATGAGATCAACGGCCAATATTTTAATGAGATATTTAATATTCAACTGAAGTTGGATAATCGTGACAGTATGCGTCTTTCTGAGGAAGCCGTACGGCTCTTAACGGATCGTCTCCATGCCTTACAGCGGGAGCGGGGCCAAAAACAGTTTGCCTTGTGGCAGCGCTTTGAGGCGGATATTCAGGCATATCGGGAGGATTTAGCCGCCCAGTGGGGGCTCGATCTGGCCGGGGAAACGGCTGCTTCCCGTGATCGGCTTTCCGCGGAGGAATTACGGCGAAAAGCCG
>CAJPQU010000014.1 GCA_905372875.1 uncultured Schwartzia sp.
ACAGCATCTTGATGGAGCAAAAAAATTTCTGTCACCGGAAATCGCTATAGCGGTACAAGAAACCTTAGGCGCCGATATTATTATGGCCTTTGATGAATGCGTCCCATATCCAGCGGGTCACGAGTACACGGAGCAATCATTGGCGCGTACACTGCGCTGGGCGAAACGCTGTCAGAAGGCCATGACCCGACAGGATCAGGGACTGTTTGGCATCGTGCAGGGGGGAATGTTCAAAGACCTTCGCTTGGCCAGCGTGGCGGCATTGACAGATATGGATATGCCAGGATACGCGATAGGCGGTCTCAGCGTTGGCGAACCGAAAACGTTGATGTATGATATCTTAGACTACACAACGGAATATTTACCGGCCAATAAGCCGCGCTACTTGATGGGCGTGGGAACACCCGATTGTCTGGTGGAAGGAGTGGCCCGGGGAATTGATATGTTCGATTGCGTCTTTCCCACACGTGTGGCACGCAATGGAATGGCCATGACATGGATGGGACGTATCGTTATAAAGAACCGAGTGTATGCTCACGATTTTCGTCCCATAGAGGAAAATTGCGGCTGTTATGCCTGCCGCAACGGGTTCACCCGTGCTTATATCCGCCATCTCGTTCGAGCTGGAGAGATTTTTGGATTACGGCTCCTGACGCTCCATAACCTGTGGTTCCTACAGAAATTTATGCGCTGCTTGCGACAGGCGATTTTAGATGATAGCTTCGGTACTTTTCGGGGGGATTTCTGGCGAAATTACCAAGAAAGCCAGATATCGTAAAAAGGGAAATCATATTTTTTGTCGAATAATATTATTTCGGAATAATAGCGTTCATAAGGAAGGGAGACATGAACTTGGAACAGCTTCAGACATTTTTTGCCGCCTATTCGCCGATTATCATGCTTGTGGTAATGTATTTGGCGTTTCATTTTTTCTTGATTCGACCGCAAAAGGCAGAGAAAGCCCGACGAGAGGACATGCTGCAACATCTTCATAAAGGGAATAAGGTGATGACGGTGGGGGGGATTTACGGCGAAATCCTTGAACTTAAAGACAACGTCATTGATCTAAAGGTGGCGGAGCAAGTAGTCATTCAAGTGGCACGGGCTTCTATTTCAGTCAATCTCACGCAGGGAAACTCTGTTAAGGATGAACCGACGGAGAAAACATCCTCCGAAGAGCAATGACGACAGACATCTTGGCGATGAAAAAGGCGCTTCGTCAAGAGGCGTTGAGGGCGCGGCGCAGTCTATCCCCCTCTCAGCGTCTGGCATACAGCGCAGCCATTGGAAAGCGATTGCAGAAACAACCGGTTTTCCTTGCCGCACCTCGTGTTTTCGCCTATGCATCTCTGGATGATGAGGTGCATACGGAGGCTATGCTTCGAGCTATGCTGGCTCGAGGACAGGAGGTCTGTCTTCCTTACATTACTGGGAAATGTCGCATGGAGGCTGCAATGCTTTCTCACATGGATGACTTAACAGAGGGCATTTATGGGATACGGACGGTCAAGGCAGCTGTGCGCCATATCGTCGACCCGAAAAGTATTGACTTGGTCCTCGTCCCCGGCGTAGCTTTCAGTCCTTCGGGAAATCGACTGGGAATGGGCGGCGGTTTTTACGATGCCTTTCTCCCACGGGCGATGAAAGCCTTTCGCCTCGCTTTAGCGTATCAATGCCAAATTTTCCCCGCAATTCCCGTGGGGGATAATGATGTCGGCGTCAATATGGTGCTTACGGAGAATGGTATTTTACAAGAATAAAAAACGGTAAGGAATGTCATGCAGATGGAAATTAAGGTAGGGATAGCCCGAACGTCAAAATATGCTATGGATTACTGCGGCGACAGTTGTGATATTGCGGAACGTCCGCATGGCGGTATATCGGCCGTCATTGCCGACGGACAAGGAAATGGCTTGGCAGCTCATCATACCAGCAGTTGGGTTGTCAATAAAGCGGTGTCTCTTATTGCTGATGGAACGAGAGATGGCGCGGTAGCGCGCGCCGTTCATGATTATCTTTACGCGATGAAAGACCGTAAAGTTTCATGTACCCTGACGGTTTTGAGTGCCGAAGTGGAAACAGAAACGGTAGTGATCAGCCGCAATTCCAACTGTCCAGTCATTGTTTGGACAGAAGAATATGAAACTGTTTATGACGAGGCGGTAGGGCCCATCGGCGTGAACCGCCACATGAAACCTTTGATGTATCAAGTACCGTTTGCCCCCGGGATGATGGTGGTTTCTTATACTGATGGCGTTCAGGCAGCAGGGAAAAAACGCGGCGGGGCAACGGCCGATTTTGAAAAAATCATGAAGATCATCCGGGAAAATCATGCCTCCGAAGCGGAGTACGTTGCCCGCAGTATTTTAGAATATGCTTTGGAATTGGATCATGCGCAGGCGGGAGACGATATGACCGTGGTGGTCATGGGTATCGTCGGAGAGACGCCACCCGGGCCAAAAATCGAGCAATGGGCGGCGTCTTACCCTTATTGAGGAGACAGGATATGAGAATCGCGGTGGTGGGAGTTTGCGCTTCTGGCAAGACGACGCTGGTACAGGGGTTACGGGAAGCGGGGTATGACGCCTATAACGTGGCTCAGGAACATTCGGGTATTCATGATTTCTGGAACAAGCGCCATCCGGATATTTTGGTGATGATCGACGCTACACTGTCAGCGATCAAAAAGCGGCGTGTGGTCTATTGGGATGAGGAGCGGCTGCAAGTCCAGCACCAACGATTGGCGGACGCTCGCAGCCATGCTGATCTATATATCCAGACAGATGCACTGACGGCCGAAGAAGTTCGACAAAAGGTCGTTGCCTTTATCACATCATATAACAACCGGACAGAGGATTAATATCAATCATTGTCCGGGAAATTATATAGGAAATGCATGAGGAAAGGACGAAAGCCGTTGCGAAAAGAAGAATTGATAAAATTGTTGACGGTGATTGCTGTGATCATCGGCGCTTTCATCGCCTTTGTATCGCCTCTGGCCTATTCCATTCGGCAGGGATTGGATTTACAGGGCGGAACCCATGTCGTTTTGGAAGCGGAAGATACGCCCGAGGCGGTGGTGAATGACGATGCCATGGAGCGCGTGGTGCGCATTATGGAAAAACGCGTCAATGAATTAGGGCTAACGGAACCGATTATCCAGCGTCAAGGAGCCCGACGGATCATCGTAGAACTACCGGGAATTAAAGATCCGGACAAGGCGATCCAGGTGATCGGCAAGACGGCCATGCTGGAATTTCAGGATGAAGCGGGGCATACCGTACTCACGGGGACTGATCTGAAAGATGCTAAGGAACAGACAGATCAACAGGGACAGAACCTGGTGGCCCTTGATTTCAGTGATGAGGGCGGCCAGAAATTTGCTGACCTTACCATGAAAAATGTGGGGAAACGCATCTCTATTCTGCTGGATGGAGAAGTGCTGACCTCGCCGAATGTCAAAGAACCTATTACCGGTGGACGTGCTGTCATTACCGGCTCCCGTACTCTCGAAGAAGCACATGATTTAGCGATCTTATTACGCAGCGGCGCGTTGCCGGTAAAAGTGAATATCATCGAGACACGTACCGTGGGACCGACCTTGGGACAGGATTCCAAGGATAAGAGTGAATTTGCTTTTTCCATCGGGATTGGGGCGGTTCTTCTCTTCATGTTGTTTTTTTATCGCTTGTCTGGTTTCATCGCCGATATCAGTTTGATGGCTTATGTCCTCATGCTGCTGGCCGCGCTGAAATTCCTGGACGCTACCCTGACGCTGCCGGGGGTGGCGGGTATCATTCTCTCCATTGGCATGGCAGTAGACGCAAATGTTTTAATCTTTGAACACTTTAAAGAAGAATATCGAGCAGGGAAAACATTGCGCGCGGCGATGAATTCGGGATTTAAGCGAGCTTTTACCACGATCTTTGACTCCAATATCACGACGATCATCGCAGCGATTGTGTTGTTTATGTTTGGCACGGGATCCATCCGCGGCTTTGCCATTACCCTCGGTCTTGGTGTCGTACTCAGTATGTTGACGGCGATCTCGCTTACTCAGTACATGCTGAAACTGCTCATTGGAGCCAATTTATTCCAGAATCCCTTTGTTTTCGGCACCGGTCGAAACGAAGAAGCGGGGGAGGTGACGCGGCATGCCTGAATTTGATATCGTTGGACGGCGAAAGATTTGGTATGCCATCTCGCTCTTGGTAATCATCCCCGGTATTTTCTGTATGTTCCTTAAAGGATTCAATTTTGGCATTGATTTCACGGGCGGAACCATTATCGAATTGCGTTTTGATGCTCCGGTGGGAATACAGAACGTCCGCGAGGTCATGAAAGCGTATGATCTGGATAACAGTACGATCCAGCTTTCCGGTGAAGCAGCCGACGTGACCGAAGCACGGGATGTCATGATTCGTACAGTGGATATAGATGAGACGGAGCGAAAGGCTGTCATGGCTTCTTTGAGAGATACATTAGGAAATTATACGGTCCTGCGAGAAGAAAAAGTCGGGGCCACCATGGGCGCTGAGCTTCTTCTCAACGCCCTTTGGGCGACGCTTCTTTCCTGGGTACTCATCGTGGTCTATGTGTCCTTCCGCTTTGAGTTCAAATTTGGGCTGGCAGCGGTCTTGGCGCTGGTGCATGATGTATTGGTGGTGTTGGCCGCTTTTTCCTTTACGCAGCGTCAGTTGGATTCATCCTTTGTCGCCGCGCTTTTGACTATTGTCGGCTATTCTATCAATGATACCATCGTCATTTTTGACCGAATTCGGGAAAATCTGAAACTCCATTTTCGGCGCGGCGGCGACATTGCCAAGTTGGCGAACCGCAGCATATATCAAACGCTGACACGATCAATCTATACCGTCTGCACTGTATTGTTCACCACGTTCGCCCTATACTGGTTCGGTGGCGATACCACAAAGGATTTCTCTTTTGCTCTCTTAGTAGGATTTTTGAGCGGCTGTTATTCTTCTATTTTCATTGCCAGCCCTCTCTGGGTGACCTTGCGCAGTATGGGGGAACGGCGGAAACTTCAAAAACCGGTGGTAACCAAAGTTACTCCCTGAGGTAAGGGACGCTGTATCATAAAAACATAAACAGAAGTGCCGCGTTGTCAGCACTGTATTCCGCTGACAGCGGATACAGGGAGCGACGCGGTTCTTTTTTTAGACAAGGCACGGTAGGAGTGTGACTATGGAAAAAATTTGGCGTATAGGCGAGCATAATGAAGCCGCCGAAAAGCGATTGGCCTCGGCAATAGGCGTCACGCCATTGATAGCGCGGCTTCTTTTACAACGCGGTATCACATCGCCTGAAGCAGCTCGCCGTTTTTTACATCCAGAAAAAGAGCAGACGTATTATGATCCTTTTTTACTGCAAGACATGGAGAAAGCAGTGAAGCGGGTCGAAAAAGCGGTAGCCAATGGCGAACAGATTCTTGTTTACGGCGATTACGATGTGGACGGCATTACGTCTTCCGCCCTTCTTTTGCGCGCGCTGAAGCGACTGGGTGCGAAAGCCAGCTACTATATCCCGACGCGCCAGGAAGGTTATGGGCTTCACGAAGAAACGCTGCACCGGTTTGCGACGGCAAATGTATCGCTGGTGATATCCGTAGACTGTGGCATATCAGCCATAGAGGAGGTGACAGCGCTCCAAGGCAAACTTGATATCGTGATCACCGACCATCATTTACCGGGACCGGTATTGCCTCCTGCCGTAGCGGTAGTTAATCCGCATCGTGCGGGGGAGATCTATCCTTTTCCTGATCTGGCCGGGGTGGGTGTCACTTGGAAACTCTGTCAAGCACTTTGGAAAAAACTCCGTGGAACAGAATTTACGGAAGATCTGGAATTGGTGGCCCTGGGGACGGTCGCCGATATGGTACCGCTCTTGGATGAAAACCGTAAGTTGGTGCGGGAAGGACTCCGACGCTTGTCGGCCACTTCCATCATAGGATTAGCGGAATTACTTCGGGTATCGGGATTGGATCAGCAGACTGTCACCGCAGGGAGCGTCGGATTTATTTTAGGTCCGCGCCTGAACGCGGCGGGGCGATTAGGGACAGCCACCAAGGGCGCAGACCTGCTTTTATCGGAAGACCAAGAGAGTGCAGCTGTACTGGCTGAGGAGCTCAACGCAGCCAATGCAGAAAGAAAAGCCGTCGAGCAGGAGATTTTGGCGCAAGCAGAAGCACAACTCGCTGCCGTCGATACGAAAAAGGCTCGTGTCCTTGTCGTGGCCGGGGAGGGATGGCATTCGGGCGTCATCGGTCTGGTCGCTTCGCGTCTAACCGAAAAATACTATCGTCCTTCGGTCGTTATCCATTTACAAGATGGGGTAGGGAAAGGTTCTTGCCGCAGCATTCCTGGCTATAACATCTTTGATGCTCTGACTGCCTGCCGGGATACGCTGCTTCAATTCGGCGGGCATGCCATGGCCGCCGGCCTTTCTTTAGCGGCCGATAACGTGGAGGCACTCCGGAAGGGATTGGAAAATTTTGCCGCTGCCCATTTAACACCAGGAGATTATATACCGGTATTGGAAGCGGCGGCGGAAATGAATCCAGCCGCGCTTACCCTTGATCTCTTGGATGAAATAACACAGTTGGAACCTTTTGGTATAGCGAATCCTCAACCGCTTTTCTTTTGCCGCGAGGTAACGGCTGACCATTTTCGCCTCATAGGATCAGAACAGAATCATTTGAGCTTTTCGGTAGGAGGAACGCGAGTCGTGGGTTGGCGTATGAGTGAGGAAGCGCCTTTAGTAGAAGCCGGTTCCATTGATATCGCCTACACGGCTGAGATCAATGAATGGCGCGGTGAGCGATATCCTCAGTGCCGCCTATCCGCTCTGCAGGAAGCGGTCAGTCGAAAAATATTTCCCAATCGTGAGATTCTTGTCGTCGTATATCGTGCCTTAAAAGCTTTATCAGAAACCGGGAAACTTGCGGCGGATAAACGAAAGGTTGCCCGACAGTGCGGCGTCTCGGTCTATACCTTATCCTGCGCTTTTCATATCTTTATGGAACTGGGCCTAATTCAGCGTACGGAAGACAGCTGGCGGCTTCTTTCCCCATCTCAGCAAAAACTATCTCTAAAGGACTCCGAGACGTTTGTTCGCGGGACGTTAAAGGAATCGGTGCCATGGTGTCAGTGTTAGATTGATGATATAATGTGGAACAAGAATGAAGGGGAGGTGAGGCTGCGTGGTGGACGATAAAGAAACGGTGACCATTGATGATCTATTGGACGGAGTGCGGCAAACGCAGCCCGAAGCAGATCTGGCACTCATAAAGAGTGCCTATGATCTGGCCCACGCGGCTCACGCCGGACAAAAACGAGCCTCAGGAGAAGAGTATATCATTCATCCCCTTCATGTGGCAGCCATCCTAGTGGACATGCACTTGGACGAAGCTACCATCAGCGCGGCTCTGCTCCATGACGTGGTGGAGGACACGACATACACGATCGAAGAAATGCAGGAGCATTTTGGCGACGAAGTGGCTATGTTGATTGACGGTGTAACAAAATTAGGCCGGATTGAATATAAATCCAAAGAAGAGCAACAATTAGAGAATTATCGTAAGCTGTTTTTGGCCATGGCGAAGGATATTCGGGTTATTTTGATCAAATTGGCGGATCGGCTGCACAATATGCGGACATTGAAATACATGCGGGAGGATAAACAAAAGCGCATTGCTACAGAGACACTGGAAATCTATGCGCCGTTAGCGAATCGCTTGGGTATTTCCAGTATCAAGTGCGAATTGGAAGATCTTTGCCTGCGATATTTAGAGCCGGACAGCTATTACGATTTAGTAGAGAACGTCAAGCAAAAACGGCAGGAACGCCAGGCTTTTATTGACGACGCCATGGAGCAACTTCGCGAACGCCTGGTGAATGCGAGCGTAAAAGCAGAGATTCGAGGCCGCGCTAAACATTTTTACAGTATCTACAAGAAAATGAAACGGGATAATAAAGATATCAGCGAGATTTACGATCTTTCCGCTGTTCGAGTCTTGGTGGATTCCGTCCGAGACTGCTACGGTGTTTTAGGCATTATCCACGAGATGTGGAAGCCTATGCCGGGTCGGTTCAAGGATTACATCGCCATGCCCAAATCCAACGGATATCAATCTTTACACACCACCGTTATGACCCGAGGATATCCATTGGAAATCCAAATTCGTACTTTCGCCATGCATCAAGTATCCGAATATGGTTTCGCAGCTCACTGGAAATACAAGGAAGCAGGGAAAAGCATTGGCGCAGCCGGTGAGTACGATAAAAAGTTTTCGTGGCTTAGACAGATGGTCAATCTCCAGCAGGAACTCAGCGATCCCCGCGAATACGTAGAAGCCCTCAAGGTAGATGTCTTTTCCGATGAGGTCTTCGTCTTTACCCCGCGGGGTGATGTCATTGATCTTCCTAAAGGTTCCATCCCGTTGGACTTTGCTTACCGCATCCATACCGAAGTAGGAAATCACTGCGTGGGGGCAAAGGTAAACGGCCGATTGGTTCCTCTGGAATATAAGCTGAAAAACGGCGATATTGTTTCCATTATTACCAATCAAGCAAACAATGGCCCCAGCCGTGACTGGCTGAACATCGTGGCTTCCTCGGAAACACGCAATAAAATCCGTTCATGGTTCAAAAAAGCCCGACGGGAAGAAAATATCGCCCGCGGCGCGGAGCTCATTGAAAAAGAGGCAAAGCGCTTAGGCTACGAACCGAAAGCCTTGCTGAAAGATGACCGGCTTAACGAAGTAGCGCAAAAACTTAAACTGCCAAGCGAGGATGATCTCCTGGCATCTCTTGGGTATGGCGGCATTACCACCCACGGGATCATGTCGAAACTCATTGAGCTTCACAAACAGGAGCTGCAAGAAACGACATCTCCTGATATCTCCAAACTGCTCAGCGAATTGAAGCCGTCGCAGGGAACAGTGAAAAAATCCAGTCACGGTATATTGGTGGAGGGCGAAGGCGGTCTTCTCGTCCGTCTGGCCCGCTGCTGCAATCCCATTCCCGGCGATCCGATCGTCGGCTACATCACGCGCGGGCGCGGTGTTTCCGTACATCGGGCAGACTGCCCCAACGTCTTAAATGATGTGGACAGCTTGGCCCGAGTCATAGAAGTAGACTGGGATATTGGCCTCGATAAAGTATACACCGTTCAAATCGCTATTATCTGTAACGATCAGAGCGGCGTTTTGACTAAGCTTTTAGCTGTTCCATCAGAAATGAAAATCAACATCAATTCTATCAATGCCAAGCCAAATCGCAGCAATAAAACATCGACCGTCATCATGGGACTGGATGTAAAGAGTGCCCAGCAGGTGAGTCAGCTCATGACAAAGCTGCGCCGCCTGAAGGATGTATTCAGCGTCACCCGATCCTTTACATCTCAGGGGAAGGAGAGCGTATCAGAATGAATATACAAAGCTTGGTTGTAGGCCCGGTAGCTGCCAATTGTTACATCCTTTCCGACGCAGCCGGGGAAGGGATCGTCATCGATCCGGGAGGAGATGCCCCGACGATTTTAGAAGCAATCAAAAAAGAGAACCTAAAAATCAACGCTGTATTAAACACGCACGGACACAGTGATCACATAGGCGCCAATGACGCGGTACGAGACGCCACGGGGGCGCCGCTTTACATTCATGCAGCGGATGAGAATATGCTGACCGATCCCCGAGCCAATCTCTCTCTGTTCATGGGCAGCAAAATTGTATCACGACCGGCAGAATATCACCTGAAGGAAGGCGATATTCTTCACTTTGGTGATATTGAACTGAAAGTACTTCATACCCCCGGGCACTCGCCCGGCGGCGTTTGTTTTGTGGGGGATGGCGTCGTCTTCAGCGGCGATACGCTCTTTGCGGAATCCGTCGGGCGTACCGATTTTCCCGGTGGATCCATGTCGCAACTGCTGAGTGAAATTAAGGAGAAACTCATGAAGCTTCCCGATGATACCGTTGTTTACTCGGGGCATGGCCCAGTGACTACAATTGGTTGGGAACGACAATACAATCCCTATATCAATGGGTTCTTTTAAAAAGAACAATCAATGTGGATCAACAGCTTTATTTTAACTTCTTTATGACATTTGTTTATCAATTCCATCAATAAAAAAACACTCGCCGAAAACGAGTGTTTTTTTATTGATGGAATTGGCGAGATACTTTGAGAAATATCTTAAAATCTCAGAAAATCCTTATAGGATGAGTTTCCTAAAAGTTTATTTTGTGATAAAATTTATGACGAAAAGAAATACAGAATATATGGTTTTGGCAGATGATAACAGCTTGTCGAATGAAAGACCTGAATATACAAGGGAGATTGTATGGCTATGAGCGATTCATCGCTGAATGTGGGCATTGATATCGGTTCAACAACGATCAAAGTTGTTGTGTTGAACCAGGCGAAAGAAATCATCTACAAGACGTATGCACGCCATTTTTCCGAAATCAGTCGAGCTTTGCACGAAAATTTAGCAGCGCTGCGGTCCATCGTCGGCCAGCAGCGTTTTTCCTTTGCCTTGACCGGTTCGGCAGGGATGGGGGTAGCGCAACGAGTCGGACTCCCCTTTGTGCAAGAAGTGGTAGCTTGCGCCTCTGCTGTAAGGTCTTTGATTCCTCAGACGGATACGGCTGTGGAGTTAGGCGGCGAGGATGCTAAGATTACTTATTTCGGACAGGCTTCCGAGCAGCGGATGAACGGAATTTGTGCCGGAGGAACCGGTTCCTTTATTGATCATATGGCGGCCCTTTTATCTACCGACGCTCCGGGCCTTAACGCCCTGGCAGAAAAGGGGAAACAAATTTACACGATCGCATCGCGCTGCGGCGTTTTTGCCAAAACGGATATCCAGGCATTAGTAAACGACGGGGTAGCCAAAGCCGATATCGCGTTATCTATCTTTCAGGCGGTAGTAAATCAAACCATTGGAAATTTAGCGCAGGGACGACCCATTACCGGACATATCGCCTTTTTGGGAGGCCCACTTTACTTTCTCTCCGCACTTCGCAAACGCTTTATCGAAACCTTGAAACTTACGCCCGACGAAATTGTTCCCGTGAATGACGGCTGCTATTTTGTAGCGATGGGAGCGGCTCTTTCCGGAGAAAGTAAGATAATGGATTTCGGGCGATTAGCTGAAAGTGTTCAGGAGACGCGAAAAGAGACGATGCTGGGCTCTCGCCCTTCGACCTTCGTTCTCTTCAAAGACGAAGAGGAATATGCGGTATTTCGTGCTCGGCATGATCAGGCTAAGGTACCGCAGGGCGATTTAGCATCTTACACAGGTCCCCTTTATATAGGCATCGACGCTGGATCAACGACGACGAAATTAGCGGTAATCGGGAAAAATCGCGAGATTCTCTACACAGCTTACGAAAAAAACGGCGGTTCTCCGTTACGTTCCGTCATTCAGGAACTGAAATCTTTTTACACGCAAATGAAACCAGATCAATATGTAGCCTCCACGCTGACAACCGGCTACGGGGAAGGAATCGTCAAGGCGGCCGTACATGCTGATGCCGGTGAAGTAGAGACTTTCGCTCACCTACGAGCCGCCCAGGAATTCTGCCCTGATGTTACCTTTGTTCTAGATATCGGCGGGCAGGACATGAAGTGTTTTTTTGTCAAGGACGGCAATATCGGCAATATCACCTTAAATGAAGCCTGCTCGGCGGGATGCGGCTCTTTTATTCAGAATTTTGCCGAAGGTCTCCACATGCAGCCTGCTGCGTTTGCGGCAAAAGCGGTAGAGTCTAAAGAACCGGTAGATTTAGGGACGCGCTGCACGGTATTTATGAATTCCCGCGTGAAACAGGCCCAGAAAGAGGGGGCATCCGTAGCGGATATTTCCGCTGGAATTGCGCTATCCGTAGTAAAAAATGCGCTCTTCAAAGTCATGCAGCTGCGAGACGTTTCTGCCTTAGGAGATCATATCGTGGTGCAGGGCGGAACATTTTATAACGACGCGGTTCTTCGAGCGTTGGAACTTCTTCTTCATCGTGATGTCATTCGTCCAGATATCGCCGGCTTGATGGGCGCTTACGGAGCGGCTCTCTTGGCTTTGGAAACGGGAAAGACACAATCGGCACTTCTTTCCGCAGAAGCCTTGGATTCCTTCTCCGTTAAAACAAATTCTTACCGTTGCCGGGGCTGTGGCAATCAATGCTTAATAACAGCCTCAACGTTTGCCGATGGACGTCGCTACTTCACAGGAAATCGTTGCGAACGCGGCATCGGCAAAGAATGCACATACGACAAGACGCCTAATATTTACGAATATAAGTACAAGCGATTGTTTAAGTATTATCGTCCCCTGGCACATCCTTCACGCGGCCAAATCGGGATCCCTCGTGTACTCAATATGTACGAAGATTATCCTTTCTGGTTTACTTTTTTTACGATGTTGGGCTATGAAGTGGTGTTGTCGGGAGAAACAACCGCCCAGACGTATTTCCGAGGCATGGCGACGGTGCCGTCCGATTCTCTGTGTTATCCGGCGAAATTAGTCCACGGACATATTATGGATCTTATCCGGCGCGGCATGAAAAAGATTTTCTATCCCTGCATTCCCTATAACATCAACGATGCAACCCATGCGTCGGACAATCATTATAACTGCCCAGTGGTTGCTTCGTATGCAGAAAATATTCGGGGCAATATGGATATTCTGCGCGAAAAAGAAATCAAATTTCTTCAGCCATTCTTGCCTCTTAATAATTCCCAGCGCTTGATAGAACGGCTCATTGAAGAGTTGGCTGAAGAACATCTTAAACGAAACGAAATTGAGGCGGCGGTAGAAGCTGCATATATTGAACTGGAGCATTATAAAAAAGACGTTCGGAAATATGGACAGAAAATTTTGGAACGTGTGGAACGGGAACATTTGACCGCCATCCTTTTGGCGGGACGCCCTTATCATATTGATCCCGAAATCAATCATGGAATTCCAGAGATGATTCAATCCTATGGGTTACCTGTCCTTTCCGAGGACATGCTCTACCATCAACCGGCGAAGGAAGAAGCCCTCTCCATCGTTAACCAATGGAGTTATCACGCTCGTCTGTATCATGCGGCCAGTTATGCTGCGGAACACGACAACATCACCCTGATTCAGTTTAGCTCTTTCGGCTGTGGTCTTGACGCCATTACTACGGGACAGGTCAGAGCGATTTTAGAAGAACATCATCGCCTCTACACCATGATTAAATTGGATGAAGTATCTAACTTAGGTGCGGCCCGCATCCGGGTGCGATCACTGATCGCGGCCTTAGCCCGCCGCCAATCACTGCCGTATCACTCGACGGAGATCATAGAACGTCCTCGATTCACCGAAGAGTGCCGGCGAACCTATACAATCATAGCTCCCCAGATGGCGCCTATTCAATTTCGTCTTTTGGAAACAACCCTGCGCAAGTATGGCTATCGACTGGTGATTCCCCAAATGCCAGATCGAAGCGCCATTGATCTTGGGCTTCGCTATATCCATAATGACATGTGTTACCCTGCCATCGTGGTCATTGGCCAACTGTTATCCGTGATTCAATCAGGACAGTGCGATCCGAACCATACGGCCATTATGCTTTTCCAGACTTGCGGCGCTTGCCGTGCCACGAATTATCTGAACCTCATGCGAACAGCATTGAAGGATGCAGGATACGGGCAGGTTCCAGTATTTGCCTGCGTTGGCCGCCCCAGCGAAACAGACGCCTTCGTAATGAGCCACCAATGCTCCGCGGATGTGACAAAGAGTATTGTATACGGCGATCTTCTCATGCGGGTAAAAAATCGAGTCAAGCCTTATGAAAAAGTACCGGGATCTACCGAACGGCTCTATGAAAAATGGATGGCACGCTGCCAGGATGAGATCGTGCACGGAAATTATTTTCGCTATCAAACCACCATCCGCTCTATCGTAGAAGAATTTGATCACTTGCCTATTCATGAAGACATCTGGAAACCGCGAGTGGGGATCGTGGGGGAGATACTCGTCAAGTACCATCCGATCGCGAACAACCGTTTGGAAGAATTTTTAGCCTCGGAAGGGGCTGAAGTAATCATGCCTGATCTTTTGAATTTCATGGAATACATGGCTTTTGATGCTATCGTCAAACATAAGCTTTTAGACGGCAGCTATTGGGATAAGCTGAAAGCTGAAATATCCATTCAGGTCATGGAATTTTTCCGTCGCCCGGCTGTGAAAGCTTTGGCCAAAAGCCGCCGCTTTACGCCGCCAGCCAATATTAAAGAATTGGCAAAGTTGGCCTCGCAGCAGGTTTCTTTGGGGAACATGGCCGGCGAAGGCTGGTTTTTGACAGGTGAGATGATGGAATTAGCAGAACGTGGAATTTACAATGTTGTTTGCCTCCAACCCTTTGGTTGTCTGCCAAATCATATCACCGGCAAAGGCGTCATGCACGCTTTGCGGCAGCGTTATCCGGACAGTAACATGATTGCCTTGGATTGCGATGCAGGAACCAGCGAAGTGAATCAGGAAAACCGCATCAAACTGATGCTTTCCGTGGCGAAAGAAAAAGGGCCGCAGCCAATATCACAAAATGCCGTATGATTCATGGGGGGGCCGAAAGGTGGATAAAAAACCACCTTTCGGCTTTTTGTATGATCGAAAAAGTTCTCTCTTATTCAAAAAAGGAAGGATTTAGGGGAAGAGCCGCGAATATAATCTGTAAATAATAATGAGACAAAAGGCAGGGGGAAAGGGGAATGACGGAACGTTGCGAGTTAGCCAATTTGCAACCGGGGATGATTTTGGATCAAGGGATCTTCGATAATGATAACCAAACGCTTTTAGAGGCGGGGGTTGTTTTGACAGAAGGCTTGATCCAGATGTTGCGAAATCGCTTTTCCGATGGATACTTAATAGCTTCTATCCGGGTGCCTGACCAAACGGCAGCATTAGCCGCGGCGGTGGAAGAGGCTTTTCCGGCCGGTTTCCCCCCTGACCCCAACGAAGATATGCTCGTTGATCCAGAATATGTAAAATTATACAATACGGTCTTGTTGGAAACGAATCAGCTTTTTACAGATCAACGCAATAAAGCCTCCATGGACTTTGATGCCCTCGGTCAATTCATTGCCGAAGGGCACATCAATGAATTGTGCGACGGAGCACGAGCCGTGACCCAACTCCATAACATGCCCCGTGACGATACTCACTATCTCCTCCATCACAGCATCCATGTGGCGGTATTGGCAGGATTGATGGGACGCTGGTTACGTTGGCCCAGATCCCGACAGGAACGCCTGATGTTATCAGGGCTGTTCCACAGCATTGGGAAACTGTATATGCCGGCGGATATTCTTGATAAGCCGGGGAAACTGACGGATCAGGAGCAGTTGATCATCCATCAGTATCCGGAAAAAGGTTATGAGATTCTGTGCCAGAGCGGATTGCAGGGAGAGACCGAAATCGTTGACGGGATTCGTCAGCATCACGAACGAGGTGATGGATCGGGGTATCCACATAAACGAAAAATGGATAAAATTGGTATATTTGGCCGTATTATCGGCATCCTTGATGTTTATGATGCGATGACCGCGAACCGTGTTTATGCGAAGCGAAAGTCGCCTTTTGAAGCGTTTGATGCCTTACTGGCTGATATGATGGCAGGCAAGCTGGACGCAACGTATGGCGTCTTATTTGTAAAGAAAGTATGCCAAGCGTTGATCGGTAGCTGGGTACGCCTCTCAAACGGAAAAAAGGCGAAAATCATTTACATTGATCAGAGCCGTACCAGTGCGCTTCCTATTGTGGAAACAGAGGACGGCAATTTTTGGGATATTGCTACAAAGCAAGGCGTCAGTATTACGTGTCTGTTAACGTATGACGAACTGTTTACGCATTGAGAGAGGTATGGAGATGATGTTCCGTGAAAAACCGCAGAATACAATCTCTGTCACATTTTTTAGATATCAGGCTAAATTTCAGAGAGAAGGGGAGCATGAGGATGATACGGTGTGCGATTGAAAATCTACAACCGGGCATGGTGCTGGGAGAACCAATTTTTCATGATAATGGCAATATCATGCTGCGGAAAGGGACGCAGTTGACAGAAGCTCTCATAAAGCGCCTCCAGTCACGTAAGGATATTACAGTTTTTCTTAAACGTATGCCTGAAACGGCCGCTCCGGCCGTGGATATTCTGTCTCCTGACGAAGAACTCGAGGGAACGGCAGCAAAAGGGTGTCCTGATACGCCGCAGGAAGGAGACGCCATTGAGGATAAAACACCAGAACAAAAAACTTCCTCAGAAGAAATGCCTGTTCGTCGCAGTTCTGATCCGAAACAAGAGAGACTCCTCGACCTAAACTACGTGGAAGAGTACAAATCCGTTATTAAAGAACTAAGGGTACTGTTTTCCCGCCATGGGGCAACGACACTGAATCTGGATGCAATCAATGCCCTGATTGCCAGCAGCAAACTGGACCAGCTGTGCGATGGTGCTCGGGCAGTGACACAGATTCATAATATCCCGCGGGAAGAACGAAATTATTTATTGCATCACAGCTTGCATGTTTCTATTTTAGCCGGACTGATGGGAACTTGGTTAGGATGGCCGACGAGCAGACGGCGGCGTTTGATGTTTGCTGGTCTGCTGCTTGATGTGGGAAAATTAAAGATCGCGGAAACGCTTCTCAATAAGCCAGGCGTGCTGAACAACACCGAACGATCCATTCTCGGCAGACATTCCACGATGGGCTGTGACCTTCTGAAACTCAGCGGTCTGGATGAAAACGACGAAGCCATGATTGGCATTTTGCAGCACCATGAACGCTGTGACGGTTCAGGTTACCCAGCACAACTAAAAAAGAACCAGATAACGCCTTTCGGACATATTCTGGGCATTTTAGACAGTTATGATGCGATGGCGTCAAACCGCACCTACGCCCGCCGTAAATCGCCATTTGAAATTTTTGATATCTTCCAGCGGGATACCGTAGGAGGAAAATTCGCTCCTGAATACAGTGTCCTGTTTGTTAATCGGCTCAGCCAATCCCTGATAGGGAATTGGGTGATGCTGACGAATGACAAAAAGGGAAAGATCGTCTATGTGGACCAGAGCCGAACCGGTGCCATGCCAATCGTGGAATTGGAAGACGGGACATTCCTCGACACTGGAGCACAATCCGTTAAAGTGAAAGCTCTGTTAACTTATATTGAAGCCATTTCCTGAGGCCCTTGGATAAACAAATCGACACGATCATTGATTTTTGCCACGTATAGAATACGTGGCATTTTTCTTTATACGTTTGGATCATTTGAACGAAAATACTATTTTCCGACGATAACTGTATGCTTCTAAGGTAAAAATGAATATATTCAATGAGCGACATACTAAAATTATATTAAAAATGGAGTTGCATAACTCGACTAAAGTATTATAATAAAACTTATGAAATAGTGTCTTACTGTAATGCGGCGAGGGAGATGGAAAAAGAAGCATCGCATACTCAAGAAAGGATGAGTTTTCCGTACACATTGAGACACTGACCAAGGGGGAGAACGCATGAGTACAAAGGGAATAACGCAAGCGCGCCAAGGGAAAGGCATCGGATTTAAAGTAAACGTATTGGTCACAATCGGCGTCACGTTGATGGTCGCTATTTTGGTAAGTTTTATTGCCTATGTGAGTTTCAATGCACTGGTAGATGCCGGTAAACGCGAGAAAATGTTGGAGAATCAACAGATTGCCGCACAGATTGAACAGCGGTATAATCGTGTGATTCGAATCGCGCCGCGCATCAAAAAGACGATCTTAGATCAGTTTTCTTTAGCTTCAGACGCACGTGACCGCGAGCGCCTTGTCTCTTTACTGCAAGATGAGATGCGGGAAAGCAAGGGGATAGCTGGTTTAGGTATTTCTTTGGAACCTATGGTCTATGATGGAAAGGACACACAGCTTCAAGGGCAGGGCTATAACGATGCAACCGGCCGCGTGAGTGTCTACGTTGGTAAAGACGGCAAACCTATCATCCTCAACAACGATGGCCAGCGTAACTGGTATAACGACGTCAAGAATAAACGCCAACCATTTCTTACCGAACCTTACCGTACAACGGGCGGCCGCTTAGTGGCCCGTTATTCTCTCCCCATTGAGCAGAATGGACAATTCATCGGCGTTGTCGTCGCGGATATTGATCTGAATGATATCCAGCAATACATTGAAAAAATAAGTACTCCGGAAGTTTTTTACGCCGTATTTACCCGCGGGGGAACTTTTATAGCGCACGGAAGAAATAAAGAGTATGTTTTAAAACACTTCTATGATACTTTCCCCATGACGGATGCGGAAATAAAGGATGCGTTTGACGAAACATCCATTACGCATATTGATCGTACTTCACCTACGACGGGTGAAATGACTGTGTATACCTTCTGCCCGATGCATTTAGAAGGTGTGAGCGCGGAGTGGTCTGTTGTCGCCGCATCCAATAAAGCTGTATTTACAGCGGTTGCTCGGAAAATGGTATGGACTTCTGTAGGAATTGCGGTGATTTGCGGTATTCTTTTGATCGCGGTCATGGCGTTCTTTATTCGCAAACAAGTCACGGATCCTGTAGGAATACTCACCGGCGTTATTCAGCGTCTGGCGAAGCTTGATATTCGGACCGAAGGTGAGAAAGCCAAAATCCTTTGCGCCCGTGGGGATGAAATCGGGACAATCTCCCGCAGTCTTGTCACGTTAGAAGGAAATCTCCGCGATATCGTGAGCCGCATCGATAATTCCTCCCAATCGGTAGCCGCAACCAGCGAAGAACTGACGGCCACCGCCCAATCCACGGCCGACTCGGCCCAAAATGTCTCTTCGGCTATTCATAACATCGCAGAAGGTGCGACGAGCCAAGCACAGGATACCCAAAACGCGTCGGGGCATCTTAACGAGATTATGGATATGATGGATAAGAATAAAGAAATTCTCAAGAAGATCAATGAAGCAACCAATAATATACGGCGGGAAAAAGATGAGGGCGCAGAACTGTTAAATGGTTTGGTAAAGAAATCGACCGAAACGGCACAGGCAACAGAGAATGTGGCCCGGGTTGTGGAAGAAACGAATCAGAGTGCCGAACATATTGAACAGGCAAGTCAGATGATCCAATCCATTTCCGCACAGACAAATCTTTTAGCGCTGAACGCCGCGATTGAGGCAGCACGGGCCGGGGATGCCGGTCGTGGCTTTGCCGTCGTAGCAGAGGAAATACGCAAGCTGGCCGAGCAGTCAAAAAGCTTTACGGACGAGATCAGTCAGGTCATTGCAGGTCTCAAAACCAAAGCCCAAGAAGCCGTCGATACCATGGAGGTATCGAAGCGGCTCTTTGCTGAAACTCAGACCAGCGTCGAGGGGACGCAAGATAAATTCCAGAAGATCACCGAAGCTGTGGACATGACAGAAGAAGTCATGGTAACCATGAACCAGTCCACAGAAGAGATTATCTCGAAGAACAAATCGATCGCCGAAGTGGTCCAAGGGCTCTCTGCGATCGCTGAAGAAAACGCCGCAACCAGCGAAGAAGGCAACGCCGCCGTCGATACGCAAACGAATTCCCTCAAGGATATCGCGGAAGCCAGCGAAGGTTTAGCGAATATCGCCATGGATCTGCGCAGTGAGATCAGCAAATTCCAAGTATGATACTTGGGGCTATTCCACGTAAAAAACACATTGCATAAAGAAATGAGACAGTCGCGGAGCTGTCAAAAGAGCCGCGATTGTCTCATTTTTACGTGTCCGCGCCGAATCAGGACGTCTCGAAAAAGAAGGGAAAACATGATATGATAGGAACACTACGGGGATGGAGGCGCAGTGGAAATATGACCCAATCGCTTAACAAAAACACGCGAAACACCGCCTGCATTTAGCGGTTAGATATTCATCTATGACAAGAATGAAATTTGATGGAGCGATGGCAGCATGAAAAACGAGGTAAAAGAAAAAATAGATCAAGAACTTGCTTCCTGGGAATACATGAGAAACCTGCCTCGGGAGTGGCATGGATTCACTCTGAACACCCAGCGCGTCGTCGAGGACGATGTCTACGATTTTTATCGCTATGATAACGCTGCTCTTCATCGGAGTCTCATTGCCTACTATCACGCAGAAACACGTGAATTCAAGCTGCGGGAGAGGGTAGGGCTGTTGGAATTTTGTCTGATTGAATGTATCGCGGATAATCTGGCAGAGTACGAAGCTTTATTAAAAGAAAAGATGGAATATTTTCTACTGCGTTTATGTCGTTTTGAACCCGAAACGGTCAGCACTTTAGTAGAGGCCGCTCATATCACCACGTGGGATTATGCAACGCTTTTGCCGCGGGAACTGGAGGGATTTTCGCTCTTTATCCAGCCGTCGCAACCGCTTCGGATTACGAACGGCTCTTATATCATAGTTGATTATGAAGATTTTGCTGCAAACAGTAATTTTATCATTTATTACAATGTGTTCCGCGATGATTTTTTTGGAGAAGCACGGGTAGACGGGGTTCCGGAAATTTGCTACGAATTCGATGCTACGAATTTGGCGGAGTTGGAAAAACGCTTGTCGGCGCATCTGCTTGTCCGCCTGCGAACCATTCGGGAAGGAGCAGGTAAAAAATAAAATGATTG
>CAJPQU010000015.1 GCA_905372875.1 uncultured Schwartzia sp.
TCATAAAGTCGTCCGCGTCGATGCCATCGGCAGCGAGTGGCGGGCGTTGGACGCCGGGCCGAAAACGCGGGAACTCTACGCACCGACGCTCCACGGAGCTAAGACCATCGTCTGGAACGGCCCCATGGGGGTTTTTGAGTTTGACGCGTTCGCGGCGGGGACGGAGGCCATGGCCCGGGCGGTGGCCAAGGCCACGAAGGCCGGGGCGGTGAGTATCGTCGGCGGCGGCGATTCCATCGCCGCCTTGAAGAAGACAGGCCTGTCCGACGCTATCAGCCACATTTCCACCGGCGGCGGGGCCACGCTGGAATATCTTGAGGGTAAAGAACTGCCGGGGATAGCGGCCATGGCCGATCGCTAAGGAAGCACGGATAAAAGGAAGTCCGTCAGACGGGCGCAGCGTTTTCGACCGATCACAGAGATAAACCGGACGCGCAGCGGGGCTATGGGTCGGTCTGCCGATGCAGAAAGGGCGGAAGAGAGGTGCCAGGATGGCGGTGTTGCCTGTATCCGTGCTTCTGTAAGACGAACGGCGGGAGAGGAGCGAAAAAGATGCGAAAACCTATCATCGCGGGCAACTGGAAGATGAACAACACCATCGCGGAAGCGATGCAGCTCATGAAGGGGCTGATCCCGCTGGTCAAGGGGGTCCGGGACAGAGACGTGGTGGTCTGCCCTCCGGCGACAGCCTTGGCCGTGGTGGGAAGCGCCCTCCATGGGAAAAATGTGATTCTGGGAGCGCAGAACGTCCATTGGGCGGAGAGCGGCGCCTACACAGGGGAGATTTCTCCGAAAATGCTCAAGGAATTGGGGGTCCGCTACGTCATCGTCGGACACTCGGAGCGGCGGCAGTATTTCGGTGAGACGGATGCGGGGGTTAACCAAAGGGCAAAGGCAGCCCTAAAAGCGGGCCTCGTCCCCATCATCTGCGTAGGGGAAGCGCTGCCGACCCGGGAGAAGGGCACCTACAAGCGTTTTGTGGCCCGTCAGGTCAAGCTGGCGCTGGCAGGCTTTACCCCGGCGGAAGCAGCCAAGATCGTCATTGCCTATGAGCCAATCTGGGCCATCGGCACGGGGAAGACGGCCACCTTCGAGGAAGCGGAAGAGGTCTCTTCCCACATTCGGCAGACGGTGGGGAAACTCTTTGGCGAAAACGCCGCCGCGGCGATCCGCATCCAGTACGGCGGCAGTGTGAAGCCGGCCACCATCGCCGGGCTTATGGAAATGCCCAACGTGGACGGCGCTTTGGTGGGAGGTGCGGCGCTGCAGGCGAAAGATTTTGCTGCTATCGTAAAATATCAAGGCCCGTAAATGCTGCGGGGAAAAGAGGGATGGACGGATTCATTGACGACGAGAGCCGGCGGGCGCGGAAAAAAGGTGCCTGACGGATGGGGATGAGGAGTGTACCGCTATGGCGACATTAAAGACAGCGCCCGTCATGCTGATCATCATGGACGGGTGGGGAAACGGCGATCCGACGGCGCAGGATAATGCTATCGCGATGGGAAAGACGCCGGTTCTGGACGATCTCATGGCCCGCTATCCGCTGACGGCGCTGGTTTGCTCCGGAGAAGCGGTGGGGCTGCCCGAGGGGCAGATGGGGAACTCCGAGGTGGGGCATACGAATATCGGCGCGGGGCGTGTGGTGTATCAGGAGCTTACCCGTATCAATCGGGCGATTCGGGATGGTTCCTTTTTTGATAACGCTGCCTTTGCTGCAGCGATTGAGGCGGTAAAACAGCGCGGCGGCGCTCTCCATTTCTTCGGCCTCCTTTCCCCCGGCGGCGTCCACAGCCATTCGGCCCACCTCTATGCCCTCTTAGAACTGGCTAAGCGTTCCGGCCTCACCGACGTGTGGGTACACGCCTTTTTGGACGGGCGGGACGTGCCGCCGTCCAGCGCGGCGGGCTATATGGCAGAATTGGAAGATAAGCTGGCGGAGATCGGCGTGGGTCGCGTCGCCACGGTGTCGGGCCGCTTCTACGCTATGGATCGGGACAAGCGTTGGGAGCGGGTGGCGAAAGCCTACGAGGCCATCGCCCACGGCGACGGCCTCGCAGCGGAGAGCGCGTCGGCCGCGGTGGCGGCGTCCTACGCTTCCGGCGTGACGGACGAGTTCGTCATTCCTGCGGTGGTGGCCGGCTATTCGGGAATGCACCCCGAGGACAGCGTGATCTTCTATAATTTCCGTCCCGATCGGGCTCGGGAACTGACCCATGCCTTCACCGACGAGGAGTTTTCCGGCTTCGTCCGGGACGAATCTCTGCGTCCGGCCTTTGCCACCATGACCCAGTATGAGGCGGGAATGAACGCCCGGGTCGCCTACCCGCCGCAAAAGCTGACTAAAACTTTGGGGGAAATCATTGAGGACCACGGGCTCACCCAGCTTCGTATCGCGGAGACGGAGAAGTACGCCCATGTCACCTTCTTTTTTAACGGCGGGCTGGAAACACCGTATGCGAAAGAAGATCGGATCCTGGTCCCTTCGCCTAAGGTGGCGACCTACGATTTGCAGCCGGAGATGAGCGCCCTTGAAGTGACGGATCGGGTGGTGGAGGCCATTGAGAGCCGAAAATACGATTTCATCATCTTAAACTACGCCAACGGCGATATGGTGGGTCATACCGGCGTCATGGCGGCGGCGGTGAAGGCGGTGGAGACGGTGGACGCCTGCGTGGGCCGCTGCGTGGCGGCGGTGCAGAAGGTGGGCGGGGCCGTGGCTATCACGGCGGATCACGGCAACGCGGAACAGATGACGGACCGGGCGACGGGCCAGCCCTTCACTCAGCACACCACGAACCCGGTGCCCTTCCTGATCGTCAGCGAACGCGCGGCGGCACTGCGGGAGGGAAAGCTGTCGGATATCGCTCCGACCCTTTTGGCGCTGGCGGATATAGAACCGCCAGCGGAAATGACAGGGCGTTCTCTGATCACACGCTTTCGTGACTGACGTACCGGACGGCGCGAAATAGGAGATCGGCGGTGGGATAGGGGCCTCTGTGACCCATTTCACCGCGGAATACTCATCAGGGGCTGAAGGATAATCATCATAAGGGGTACAGGGGAGATGGGAGCATGGAAGCGGAAATGACAGCGGCCGCGCGGGGCGATAAAATCTTTGACATGATCTGTCACTACGAAAATTATGACGGGCGTCTGGACAACACGGAAAACTATCTCATGGCCGGGGACGGGGCGGGGCCCTTCGCGGAGCGGGATGCCGTGATCGCCATGGTGGCCGAGAAGCTGCGGCGTGATTCCATCGCGGCTCAGCTGTTCTTGGAGAACATCATCGGCGGCGAGCATGAAGGCTTTCTGGTGGTGGCCCATGACGCCTGGGTGGAGGCGGCCATCGAGCGGAGGGACGCCGTGGCGAAAATGATGGGACTGGGCATCAAACCGCCCCGCCTGGAGATGGAGCCGGAGGTTCTAAGTGCCGGGATGACGATGAAGTATCTTTACGATGAGGCCGCCTTGGAGCGCCTCTTTCCCATCGCCGACGAGGCGTATCAGGAAGACTATGGGATCATTTGCCGGGTGCGGCTCCTTACCGAGCCGCCGGCCGTGCGCTATCTTCCCGCCCGCGCCTTAAAGTGCGCCGCCTCTTCCCACGAGGTGCTGCGGGCCCTCAATAAGCTGGGCTTCCAGGGGCGCATGGCATAAGAGCGACAGCGTGGAAATACATGGTCGGGTAAAAAAGAACCATCCCCGCGGATGGTTCTTTTTTCAGGAAGCACGGCTAAATGAAATTCGTACGATGAGTGCAGAAATTTTTGCCTGTCAGGGCAAAAACCTGGGCGCCGCGTGGTGCTCGGTGGATGAGGGATCTCCAGGCAGGAAGAAAAAAGGCGCCGGGAGGATGGGATTGAATTTATCAGGGGGGACTTGATCCGAAAAGTAAAAGAGAGGAGGGAACGGTCATGTTGTACACGATACCTTACGCTTCGCCGCTGGGCGGCCTTTGGCTGGCGGCGGATGACAGGGGGGTGACGGGGGTTTGGTTTGCCGGTGAGAAATATTTTCCCAACTGGCGCGGCGTTTCCCGAAAGGAACGGGAAACGCCGATCCTGCGGGAGACGAAGCGCTGGCTGGATATTTATTTTCGCGGCGCGGAGCCCGACTTCATGCCGCCGCTGCACCCCATCGGCTCCGACTTTCAGCAGGTGGTATGGAAGATTTTGCGGCAGATTCCCTACGGGACGACGCGAACTTACGGCGACATTGCGGCCCAGATCGCCCGGGCGCGGGGCGTGGCCAAAATGTCGGCCCAGGCGGTGGGTGGGGCCGTGGGACATAACGACATCTCCATCCTCATTCCCTGCCATCGGGTGGTGGGAAAGAGCGGCAGCCTGACGGGCTACGCCGCGGGCTTAGAGAAAAAGATACGGCTTCTCACGCTGGAAAGGGTGGATATGAGCCGCTTTTTCGTCCCGAAAAAAGGCACGGCCCTATAGGAAGCATGGATAATTCTGCACCATTTTGCCGCATGTATCCCTGTTTCCTATAAAAAGTACGCCGCGCAGAGTTCCCGGTAGCGCGCCTCGCCTTTTTTCGTCAGGAGGTAGTAATCCCCCGACCGGGTGAGGATATCGTCCCTTTCGAGTTCGGTACGGACCCGCTTCATTTCTGCCGCGTTCCAGCGCAGATGGGCGGCGATCTCCGTCACCTTGTTCTCGGCGCTGTAACGGTGCTGCGCCGTATGGGTGCCGAGGTGAATGATGAGGAGTTCCTGCCGAAGACGCGTCTTGTTGTGTGCCTGATGAAGCCGCTTCGTCAGCACGCCTTTGGGATGGAAGAGGACGGCGGCGACATAGATGACCATGTTGACGAGGGCGCACATGCCGGACATAGAAGCGTTGAAGTGAACCGCCAGCCCGTATCCCACGGCGCTGCTCAGAAGGCCGAAAAGAACGGCGAGAAAAAGCGCGTAGTGGAGCCGCTTGGTGAAGAGGAGCGCCGTGCCGGCGGGGGCGATGAAAAAGGAGATGACGAGGATGGAACCTACGGCGTCAAAGGCGGCCACCGTCGTCAGCGAGATCAGGGTCATGAGCCCGTAAAAAATCGCCCCCGTGGCCATGCCGATGAGACGGGCCGTTTCTTCGTCAAAGGTGGAGAGTTTGAGTTCCTTGTAAAAGAGCGTAATAAACGCCGCGTTGAGCAGGAAGATGCCCCCCATCTTGAGGGCGGAGACGGCGATTTCGTGGCCGAAGACGGGTACGATATCCAGCCCGGCGTAAATGACTTCCCCCATCAACACCATGTCCGTGTCGAGATGGACGTTGCCGG
The DNA here is from genome assembly GCA_905372875.1 of uncultured Schwartzia sp. GTDB lineage: Bacteria > Bacillota > Negativicutes > Selenomonadales > Selenomonadaceae > CAJPQU01. The sequence goes on from CAJPQU010000015.1 coordinate 5,287, forward strand.
CGTACTTACTGATGAGAATGACCGCCAGGGAAAAGAGCATGGGGAAGATGATGCCGATGGCGTCGTCGATTTTCAACGTTTTTGTGCGCCCTAAAAGCTCCACGCTTAGGACGGTGACGACGCCCATCAGGGCCGCGCCGACGAGCAGCCACGGCGAGGAGAGGTCATGGATGGCGAAGAAGGCCAGCACGATACCCAGGAGGACCGTATGGCTGATGGCATCCGCCATCATGGAGAGGTTGCGAAGGAGCAGAAACACCCCCGGCAGGGCGCAGGCCGCCGAGGTCAGCGCGAGGACCAGCAGCGCGTCGGTCATGACAGCCGCCCTCCTTTTTCCCGGCGGCGTTGCCGAGTGCGCAGAAGGCCGTGCTTTCCCAGAAGCAGGGAAAAAAAGGCGATGGCGCAGGCGGCAAGGATGATGCTCGGCCCCGTGGACATCCCCTGCTCCACGGTGCTGACGTAAGTGCCGGCGAGGGCGGCCGCGATACCGAAGAGGCTGCTGAGGAAGAGGACTCGGGAAAAGTCGTTGGACCACTGACTGGCGGCCACGCAGGGGATGATGAGAAAGGAACTGATGAGGATGGAGCCGACGGCTTTAAGGCCGATGCCGATGACGGCGACGGTGAGAAGCGGCAGCAAAACCCGCAGCAGCTCTACCGGCAGGCCTGCCGCCTCTGCGTATTCGGCGTCGAAGACGAACACTTTGAGCTCTTTGTAGAAGAGGACGAGAAGCGTCATGGTGAGTACCGCCACCGCCGCGATGAGGAGAACGTCGGCTTCCAGCATGTAGGCCGCCTGTCCGAAGATGTAGGTTTCCAGCCCCGCCTGAGACGCGCCGCGATACGCAGGGTTCCCCTGGATGTAGCTTTTCAGCACCATACCCAGACCGAAGAAGCCCGAGAGGAAAATGGCCAGATTCGCGTTTAAACCGAGGCGGGAATTTTCGTGAGCGCCTTGGATGGCGAAGAAGGTTACCGCCGCCGCTGCGATGGCGCCCAGGAGGAGCACCGCCGGGTCGCGGGTGGCAAAGGCCATATAGGCCAAAACGATGCCGGGGAAAGTGGCGTGGCCGATGGCGTCGCCGATGAGGCTCTGCCCCTTGTAGACGCTCAAGGCCCCTACCGGTGCGGCCACGGCCGCTAAAAGCGCCGTCCCGAAGGCGATGATCTGAAAGGTGTAATTCGTCAGAATGTCCATGTCAGCGCTCCTTGGGCCGAAAGGCGAGGGCGATCTTTTCCGTTTTATCCATTGTCTTCAGATAGTCGCAGGCCTTGACGGTGCGGTTGAGGACGACCAGATAGTCGAAATAATCGTCGAGGGTCGAGAGATCGTGATGGACGGCGATGACGGTCTTTCCTGCTTTTTGCAGGGCCACAAATTTATCCATGACGATGCGCTCCGTGGTTTCGTCCACACCGGCGAGGGGTTCATCCATGATGTAGAGATCGCTCTCCTGGGCCAGGGCGCGGGCGATGAAGACCCGCTGCTTTTGTCCACCGGAAAGCTCTGATATCTGTCGATCAGCCAATTCCGTGAGTTTCATCTCGGCCAGCGCCTCTTTGGCGATCGTCCGGTCGGCTTTGCTTGGCCGCCGCATGAGGCCGATATGCACGTACCGCCCCATGAGCACCACGTCGAACACCGTTGTGGGAAAGTCCCAATTCACCGCGCCGCGCTGGGGTACATAGGCGATGCGCGCCCGTACTTCGCCGATGGGCTTTCCCCAAAAGCGAACGAAGCCCGACACCGGCTGCTGAAGTCCTAAGATGCCCTTTAAGAGCGTCGATTTGCCGGCCCCGTTAGGCCCGACGATGGCGCAGCGCACCCCTTCCGGAACGTCAAGGTCGATGTCCCAGAGTACCGCCGTTTCGCGGTAGGCCATCGTCATATCTTCCACGTGAAGCAGGCTCTGTTCTTCCATGGATATACCCTTCTTTCCCGCCTCGGCTGAACTTCGCCGCGGCTTTTTGACGGATTATGGCAAAAGGGGGCGGCTCTTCGCCGCCCCCTTTTCCTTCTGCTCCTTATTTCAGATGGTTCACGATCAGATCGACATTCGAGCGGTACATGTCGAGGTACGTGTCGCCCTTTTGCCCGGCGGGGGCCAGCGAGTCGGAGAAGAGTTCGTTGCCTTCGCCGCTCACGATCTCCACGTCGAAGCCCTTGGCCTTGCAGATCTCCTGCAATTTTTTCATGCGCTCGGGGTTCGTGGTGCTTTCCGCGAATACCGCCTTCACCTTGTGGGAGACGATGAAGTCGGCGGTCTTTTCAATGTCCGCGTTGGCCACCTCGGAGTTGGTGCTGACGCCCTGAGGCGCCACCACTTTCATGCCGTAGCTTCGGGAAAAATAATTGAACGCGTCGTGGGGCGTCACCAAATTCCGGTTTTCCGGCGGGATCTGGGCGATCTTCCCCCTGATCTCGTCGTCCAGATCATCCAACTGCTTCAGGTATTTCGCTAAGTTTGCCCGAATCTCCTTCTCGTGTTCCGGAACGAGCCGGATCAGACTCTCCGCCGCTTTTTCCGAGGCTTTTTTGTAAAGGGGGATGCTGAACCAGAAGTGGGGATCCACCACTTCGGCGCCGTCCTCCTCCAAGCGGAGAATGTCGCCCGGGGGAAAATCCGCCGACACGGCCGTGCCTTTTTTTTCTAAAACCTCCACCATTTTGCCCTCAAAGTGCAGCCCATGGTAGAGGACGAGGTCGGCTTCCTTGAGCTTTTGGAGATCCTTCGGCTGGGCAACGTAGAGATGGGGGTCTTCCCCTGCCGGAATGATCATCTCGATGCGGACGTAATCCCCGGCCAGTTCCTTCGTCATGTCCGCCAAAAACGACGTCGTCACCGTCACCGTTTTCTGACCGCTTTTCCCTGTCTTATTCTCGCCGCCGGGAGTATCGCCGCAGCCGGCCGCGAACAGGGCGGTCACCGTGAGGCAGAGCGCCAGCAGAAAAAGGATTTTTTTGCGCGTGTTCAAAAGTTTCATTTGTGGGTCCCTTCTTTCCGGTACATTTTCTTTCTGGAAAGTAGCATATCATATTTTTCTCTGTTTGTAAATGATAATTATTCTCAATAAATTTATTTTGATCAAGGAAAAACGCCGCAGTCCGGGAAAATGGCTCACAAAAGTCAGACGAAAAGCATAGAACTTTTGGGGCACGACACCGGCGGCGGCGTTTTTTATCTGTTGAGAAAAAATTACTCGGCTTCGCTTTTTTTCAGGTGTTCAAAATAACGTTTCGTTTCACTGACGATGACGCCGGAGAGGGCGCAGAGGGCGATGAGGTTCGGGATCGCCATGAGGCCGTTCACGATGTCGGCCAGGGTCCAGATGGCATCCAATTTGAGGAAGGCGCCGGAAGCGACCAGGACGATGAAGAGGAGACGGTAGGGCATGATGCCCTTTGTGCCGAAGAGGTAGATGGAGGCGCGCTCTCCGTAATAATTCCAGCCCAAAATGGTGGTGAAGGCGAAGAGCACCAAAGAGACGGTAAGAATGGCGACGCCCGGCTGTCCGTAGGTCGTGGCGAAAGCGTCGGTGGTCATCATGGCCCCGGCGGAATTGCCTTGCCAGACCCCTGTTAAAACGAGGGCGAGGCCGGTCATGGAGCAGATGATGATGGTATCGATGAAGGTGCCCGTCATGGAGATGAGGCCCTGCTCGGCGGGCCACTTTGTCTTGGCGGCGGCCGCCGCGATGGGGGCGGAGCCGAGGCCCGATTCATTGGAGAAGATGCCCCGGGCGATGCCCTTTTGCATGGCCATCATGAGGGTGGAGCCGGCGAAACCGCCCACCGCCGCCTCACCCGAAAACGCACTCTTGATGATGAGGGCAATGGCGTCGGGGACGGCGCTGAGATTCATGACGATGAGGCCGAGGCTGACTACGACGTAGACGACGGCCATGAAGGGCACGATTTTACTGGCGACCCGGGAAATGCTCTGGAGCCCGCCGATGGTGATGGCGGCCACTAAGAGGGTGACGATGCCGTCGGATACTTCTCGGGGCACGCCGAAGGCGATGTGCATGCTGTCCACGATGGCGTTCACCTGGGGGAAGGTGCCGATCCCGAAGAAGGCCACCAAGATGCAGGCTCCCGCAAAGAAGGCCGCCATGGGGGCCCACTTTTCCCCCATGCCGTGGCGGATATAAAACATCGGTCCCCCGGCGATCTCACCTTTTTCGTCCGTGGTGCGGTACTTGACGGCCAAAAGCCCTTCGGCGTACTTCGTCGCCATGCCGAAGAAGGCGGCCACCCACATCCAAAAGACCGCGCCGGGACCGCCCAATTTCACCGCGGTGGCGACGCCGACGATGTTGCCCGTGCCTACGGTGGCTGCCAGGGCTACGCAGAGGGATTTGAAGCTCGATACGTCCCCTTCCCCGTGGTTTTTCGCCCGGAAAATGAGGGAAAGTGCCAGGGGCAGGCGAAAGACCTGCATAAGGTTCAGCCGGAGCGTCAGGTAGATCCCCGTTCCCAAAAGAAGGACGATGAGCGGCGGGCCCCAGAGAAGGGAATCGATTTCATTCAGTATGGTGTTGATAGCATCCATGGACAAATCTCTCCTTACGTCCGCTCGTGGCGGACAAAAGTATAAGTTCGCCACTTATCATATCATAAGACAGCCCGGCTGTCACCTTAAAATATTTTACTTTCGATTCTTGAGCAAAAAAATACCGGGCGGTCGCCCGGCACAAGAAAAAATAAGTGCTTTTGAGTAGGCTTTTCAGCCTTTTTCCATTATAACTGCTTTTGACGCCTCTGTCTATAGGGGAAAGCGGCGTTTAACTTCTTTTTAAGCAGGAATTTTCCTGCTGGGCGACGAATATGTCTGAACGTAAGGAAAAGGAGGGTTCATTTGATGAAGAAACTATGCAGCCTGCTCTTGACGGCTCTGCTCTTTATCGAGAGTGTAGGATTGGCGATTGCCGCCGCGCCGGAGACCATGCAGGAGAAATTGGACGCGACCGAGCGCGCGGCCTACGGACAGCCGCAAACAGGGGCGCTCCTCGACCGCCTGGCACATTTGGAAAAGGATTTTTGGCAGGCGAGTCCTCAAAAAAGCGTAGTGGAGCGCACCGACGCCCTCTATGCGATCATGCTGGAAAATGAAGATGGGCCGTCCCTCGTTACGCAGATGAATGCCGTGGAGTGGGCCATCACCCAGGAAGTCAGCATGGAATCCATCCAAAAGCGGGTGGGGGATATGGAGATCACCCTGCAGGGGCGTCCGTCGGAAGGCTCTTATCGCCAGAGGATTGACGCTTTGGCTACGGCGGCTTTCGGCTCCAATGAGATTCCCCTTGTGGCCGGGATAGTACCGGCTAACACGCTGATCAAAGTGCTGACGGTGACGCCCATCAACGCAAAGAATCTCAAGGCCGGGGATCGTATCGAGTTTCAGGCAGCGGAGGATGTCATTGAGGGCGGTCGGCTTCTCTTTGCCAAGGGCGCGCCGGGCTATGGTACGGTGACGAAGGTGAAACAGGCCAGAAATTTCGGCCGGGACGCAGAGGTTGTCATCGATTTTCAGGCGCTGCGGGCCATCGACGGTACGGACGTGGAAATGCTCTTGGGACAGGAATCCAAGGAAAAGATGGAATCCATGGCTATGGCGGCGGGGGCCAGCCTGGCGGGGATGGCTCTCTTAGGCCCCATCGGGATCATTGGCGGCGTCTTCATCAAGGGCAAGAACATCAACCTGCCCGCGGGCACGGAGCTTTACATTCAGACGAAGAACGAGACTTCGCTCTACGGCCTGTCCACCGCCCTTGACAGCGGGAACTGACGCAGGACAAAAAAGGAGCGCGGCGGCGCTCCTTTTTTGTTGCGGGAATGTCCGGGATGATGTAGTATAGTGAAGGATAAAGTAAGGAACGGGCCGGACGGCGCCGCGAAATAACAGATAGGGGAAGAAGCCATGAAGGGGAATAACAGACGAATCGCTTGGCGATATCTGGCGCTGCACCTTGCGGCGGCACTGACGCTCGGCAGCGCGGGAACGGCGGAAGCCTATTATACCTCGGACGATCTCAATACGGATACAGAAGTTTTGGATTATATCGAAAATGCCCGGCGCAACGCCCGGGAAAATCGGGTGACGGAAGCGCAGCAAAAACTGGCCCAAGATGTGGAAGAAATGCGCACTCATCTGCGTGGCCCCATTGATCCGGCACGGCTTCCCCTCGCTCTCGAAGGGGACGATATGTTTTATGACGAGGCGACGGGAGAAGTCTATGCCAAGGGGAACGTCCGCATCACGGAGATTGATGCCCGCCGCTTCTTGTCCGATGAAGCCCGGGGCAATCTCAAGGAGCAGGTGGTCAAGGTGGATGGCCGATCCCACATGGTGCAAATGACGCCGGGGGAGCCCCATGCGGACATGGAAGGCTATCGCGCTATCTATCATTATGGCCGTCATACCGGCCACATGGAGGACGTCAAAGGGAAATACGGGCAATACTACATCACCGGCCGGCGCATCGAGATGTATCCGGATAAGGTTCTCATCTATGACGGTTCCCAGACGAAATGTGGGGCGAAAAAGCCCGATTACCACGTCAGCGGGGATCTCATCGAGATCTATCCGGGGAAGGAAATGCTTATCCATCAGGTGAAATACTGGCTGAAGGATAAGGTTGTCTACACGCGCCCCCTCCACCGACAGGATATCAGCAAACCGGAAAAGGGCTTGGAACTGCCGCGAGTAGGCTATGACAGCGACAACGGCGCCTGGATCGGACAGAAGTTCGACTGGCAGCTTACGCCGCGCCTTAACGCTTACGCGAATATCCGCTATTACAGCCGGGCGAAGGCGAAAAATATTTTCGGCGTCGATTGGGAGAACGGGGGAAACTCAGTTTCCGTACAGTACGGACAGTTTCACGACTCTGACAGCCACTGGATTAAAAAGGAACCGACCTTCATTTACCAGTACGGCCATCGGCTGGGCCATCTGCCGGTCAGCTATAACCTGAAATACGAAATCGGCCGCTGGTCGGCGGGCTATACGAGTACGCACCGTTACTACGGGATTACGATAACGCCGGATCCGCTGCCCTTGGGACGGACGGCGCGTCTCCTGACCAGCTTTGGGTACGGGGTGACTCAGGAGAGCTACGACGATTCCACGGTCAACGGCTTCAACTACAGCGCGACGCTCCTAAAGGACATGGGGAAGGATGTCACCGTTTATCTGCGGTACACGTATTCTGCGGCCAACGCTAAGAATTCTCTCTTTAGCTACGATTTAGACGACTATTCGCGAAAGTTCAGCTTCGGCGTGAGCTGGGCCTTTACTGACCGGGATCGTATCGTGGTGGGGCAGTCCTTTGATGTGGAAACGCGGCGGCAGGAGGACATAGACTATTATTGGTTTCACGATATGCACTGCGCCCAGCTCATTCTGCGCTACCGGGCGAAGCGCAGCACATGGAATGTATCGATGCAGTTTACGCCCTGGTGAGGAAGGAACAAGGATGAAGGAACTGACGGAAATTGTGACCCAGATGGCCGGGAAGCGCATTCTGGTCATAGGCGACATGATCGCCGACATCTATTTGGAGGGGCGCATCGCACGCATTTCCCGGGAAGCGCCGGTCTTAGTGCTGGAATATGAGCGCGAGCGGGTGGTGGCCGGCGGCGCGGCCAATGTGGTGAACAATGCGGCGACCCTGGGCGGCGCGCCCATCGCCGTGGGCCTCGTGGGAGATGACCGGGGCGGCGAGGGATTAAAGGCCATTCTGCGGGAAAACGGGGCGCAGGTCGAGGCGCTCCTCACGGAACCGGGCCGACCCACCATTGCCAAGACGCGGATCGTGGCGGGGGGCCGGGAGACTGTGAGTCAGCAGATCGTGCGGGTGGATCGGGACAGCCGTGCTCCTCTTGTGCCAGAAACGGAAACGGCCTTAGAAGCGAAGGTTACGGAGGTGCTTTCGGAGATCGATGGGCTCATCCTCAGCGATTACGGCGGTGGAGTGCTGACCGACGGCCTGCGCCGTCGGGTGATCGATGGCTGCCGCCGCGCCGGCGTCGCCACCATGGTGGATTCGCGCTACGCGATTCGGCAGTTTACCGGTGTGGATTACGTAAAGCAGAACGACACGGAGCTGGCTGCCGCGGTGGGACGGACGCTTTCCACCGAAGCAGAGCTTCGCCTGGCGGGGCGGGAGCTTTTGGATCGTATAGGAGGCAAAGGCGTCCTGGTGACCCGGGGAGCGAAGGGCATGACCCTGTTCGAAGCGGAGGGAAAGGTCACGGATATCCCGGTGCCGGATAAGAGCGAGGTCTACGATGTGTCCGGCGCGGGGGATACCTCGGTGGCGGCCTTCATGCTGGCGCTGGCTGCGGGCGCGTCTCCGGTGGAGGCGGCCCGGATTGCCAATGTGGCCGCGGGCATTGCCGTCCGCAAATTGGGGACGGCCACCGTCAGCGCGGCGGAGCTTTGCGACGTACTGGGAAAACAGGAGGGAAAGACCGATGAAGGTTACCCGGGATAATCTTTCGGCCTTCGCGGCCGCCCTTCGCGCCCATGGACAGAGGATCGTCTTCACCAACGGCTGCTTTGATATTCTCCATGTGGGACATGTTCGCTATTTGGGGGCGGCTCGGGCGCTGGGGGATTGCCTCGTGGTGGGGCTCAACAGCGACACTTCCGTGCGCCGTCTGAAAGGGCCGGAACGCCCCGTGAACGAGGAAGCGGATCGGGCTGAGGTGCTGGATGCGCTTCGGGCGGTGGACTATGTGACGATTTTTGACGAGCCGACGGCGGCGGAGCTCATTGAGATCATCCGCCCCGACGTCTACGTCAAGGGGGGCGATTATACCATTGCCACGCTGCCCGAGGCAGAGATCGTGAGAGGCTACGGCGGCCGCGTGGAATTCATCGACTTGGTACCCGAGCGATCCACGACACGGGTCATTGAAAAACTCCGGGGTACAGCTTTGTAACGGGGCGGTACAGCATCGCTGAAATCGCCGCGGCCGATTTAGGGAAGCAATGATAGTGCTTCCTTAACTACGGCGTTTTTTGTTATGGGGAAAGGAGCGGGCATGAATATCCTGATCATCAAGCTCAGCGCCATCGGCGACGTCATTCATGCGCTGCCGGTTTCCTACGCCATCAAAGAAACGTATCCCGAGGCCCGGCTGACCTGGGCTGTGGAACCCCCGGCGCGGGAACTTCTCGTGGATAACCCTTATATCGACGATATTCTCGTCTTCGAGAAAAAGAAATTTAAAACATCCCTGCGGGGCTTTTGGGAAAATTTTGGGCCGCTGCGGCAAAAGCTCAAGGCCGGTCATTTTGACATCTCTCTCGACCTGCAAGGTTTAGGAAAATCGGCGGCCCTTGCCTATTTCTCCGGCGCTTCCCGCCGCTACGGTACCGCTGACATGCGGGAAGGGAGCGGTTGGATATCAAAGTCGGTACATGGTCCCAACGCCCGGGGACACATCGTAGAACGCTATCTGGATGTGGCCCGGGCCATTGGCTGTCGGGTGGAGCGTGTGATGTTTCCTGTGGCGATTGCTGCGGCAGATCAGGAGACGGCGCGCCAACGGCTCGTACAGGCAGGGGTACCGGAGGGACGTGCTTACGCCGTGCTGGCCATGGGGGCGAACTGGCCCAACAAACGCTGGCCGGTGCGCGATTACGCGGCGCTGGCGGATTGGCTCTTTGAACGCCGCGTAATTCCCGTTTTCGTGGGGGGCGGCCTTTTGGATGAACATCTTATCGACGATATCATCCGGCTGGCGCTGGTGCCGCCGATGAATCTGGTGGGGCAGACGACCCTCAAACAACTGGCAGCGGTCATTGCCGGAGCCAGCATCGTGATCGGCGGTGATACTGGGCCGGTGCATTTGGCAGCGGGGCTTGGCGTACCCACGGTCATGCTCATGGGCCCCACCGATGCCAATCGCAACGGCCCTTACGGGCAAATCGAAAACGCCATCGAAGTGAACCGTCCCTGCCGCTACTGTTGGAAGCGTGCCTGTCCCAAGGGCCTCGACTGTCTCGCCGCCATCCATCCCCCAGAGGTGGAAGAAAAGATCGAGGAGATTTGGCGTCGGGCAGATAAAGGATGAGGCGCGGCGGCGACAAAATGGTCGATGCATGTGAAAAAAGGCACATATTTTTCGGTCATCGTATCTCGTTTTGCTGATTCCACGCGGTACATTGACTTAGGGATCTGGTCGGCGTTATCATGCGGGACAACAAAAACCCCCGAAGCGATCGCTTCGGGGGTTTGCTGTCGGTTGGTGACTCCTACCGGATTCGAACCGGTGAACCCGCCGTGAGAGGGCGGTGTCTTAACCGCTTGACGAAGGAGCCAAATATGGACTATATCATACTATAGGTCTTTGAGTTTGGCAAGCCCTTTTTCCAATCTTTTAATGGATTCTTCGCCGCCTAAAAGGTAGAGAAGCTCGGTGACGCCGCCGGGCGTCACCTTCTGTCCGGAGAGGGCGATGCGCAGCGGCCACATAACAGCTCCAGTCTTGAGCTGGTGGTTGGCGGCGATGCCTTCCAACGTGGAATCCAAAGCGTAGGGCGTCCAGTCGGGGATCTTTTCCAGTTCGGTGACAGCTGCCGTCAATACCTCTTCGGCCAGTTCTTTCGTCACCTTGTTGCGTTTGTTGAGGAAAAGTTCGCTGTCATATTCGGGCAGCGCTCGGAAGAAGGCGATCTGCTCCGGAATCTCGCCGTAGCGGCTGATCCGGGGGCGCAACAGTCCCGCGGCGTAAAGCCACTTCTTATCCAAGTCTTCCGTCAGCTCGCCGGCGAAATGACGGGCCGTCTTGGAGAAGATGAAATCCGTCATCTTCTTGAAATATTCGCCGTTGAACCAGTCTAATTTCGCGTAGTCGAAGACGGCCGGAGATTTACTTAGCCCTTCCAGGGAAAAGGCCTGAATAAGTTCCTCCATGGAGAAAAGTTCCTGATTAGATTTCGGGCTCCAGCCGAGGAGCGCCACATAATTTGTGATGGCTTCCGGCAGATATCCCATAGCGATGAGCTCGGAGAAGCTGGTCGCTCCGTGGCGCTTGGAAAGCTTGGAGGTGGAGCCGTCTTCGTTTCGTCCCATCACCGGGGACAGGTGAACGTATACTGGGATCTCCCAGCCGAAAGCCTGATAGAGAAGGACGTGCTTCGGCGTCGAGGTGATGAACTCTGTACCGCGGATGATATGGGTAATGCGCATGAGGTGGTCGTCCACGACGTTGGCGAAATTGTACGTGGGCATCCCGTCGCGCTTGATGAGTACCTGATCCTCCAATTCAGCGTTGTCGATGGTGATGGTGCCGTGCACGACGTCGTGAAAGGAGGTGCTGCCCGACAGGGGCATCTTCTGACGAATGACATAGGAATCTCCTGCGTCCAAGTGTTTTTTCACATCTGCCGGATCGAGGTCGCGGCAGCGCCGGCCATAGCTGGAAAAGCTCTTGTCGGTGCGCCCTTCCTCAGGATCGCAGAAACAGCGGTAGGCGAAGCCCTTTTCCACCAATTCTTCCGCATATTTTTGATAAATTTCCTGTCGTTCGCTTTGGACGTATGGCCCGCAGTCGCCGCCGATGTCCGGCCCTTCGTCGGGGAGAATATTGGCTTCAGCCAGCGTCCGCTTGATGAAGTCCACGGCGTCCGTCACGTAGCGGGCCCGATCCGTGTCCTCGATGCGCAGGAGAAAATCACCCCCCTGGGATTTGGCGAAAAGATAAGCGTAAAGCGCCGTCCGCAGGTTGCCGATGTGCATGTACCCCGTGGGGCTTGGCGCAAAGCGGGTGCGTACTCTCGTCAATGGTATGACCTCCCAATTCCTTGATACTTCTATTTTACTACGAATTTCCCGCGAATCAAGCCGGAATATTTTTGCGGCTCGTTCGTAGGCTTATGGGGAGAGGACGCGGTGGATTTTTCTGGGTTTGTGGTTTTAGGCGATATGGTATGCTATAATGTGAACACTTAGTGAGAACATATACCTACCCACTTAGGAAGGGCAAGCGTAAGCGCCGGCCGCGCTTAGTGGGTAGGGTGAAATGAAGCGAGGCAAAAGGGGGGCGGCGGCGTGGCGGGGGAGCGGATCTTAGTCATTGATTTAGCCTTTATCGGCGACGTGATCTTGGCGACGCCTACGGTGCGGGCCTTGAAAGAAGCGTATCCGGCGGCGCACATCACCATGTTGACGGTTCCCCTGACGGCAGATGTGGCGGCGATGAATCCTTATGTGGACGAGGTGATGGTCTACGATAAGCGCGGCGTGGATCGGGGAATTTTCGGCCTGTGGCGCGTGGCGCGGCGGCTCAAGGCACAGCATTTTGATTTAGCGGTCTGCATGAATTTCGCGCTGCGGGGGGCGGCGCTGTCGTGGCTGGCGGGGATTCCCCGGCGCTTGGGCTACGACGCCCAGCACGGGGGGCTTTTCCTGAACCTCGTCGCTTCGTCAAAGCGGGCGGGGATACGGCACGAAACCCTGAACCATTTAGAGGTCTTAAAGCCCTTGGGGATCACTACGAAGGATACCAGCCTCGTCTTGACACCGCCGCCCGCAGCGTGGGCAGGGCTAAAGGAAAAGAGGGAGCGCTATCATATCCCGGAGGCGGGGTATTTGGCGCTCTGCCCCTTTGGCAGCTACGAGCGAAAGGATTTGCCCCTCGCTACGGCGGCGCATCTCGCCCGCCATTGGAGACAGCGGCGGGCGATCTTTCTCATCGGCGGCCCGGCGGAACGGGAACGGCTGGAACAGGTCGCCCGATTGGCGGGGCTCCCCTTGGGGAACGTGTTGGGCGGGGCGTTGACGCTGCCGGAATTGGCGGCCTTTCTCCAAAAGGCGGCATGCCTCATTACCGTGGACACCGGCCCCCTTCATGTGGCGCAGGGGGTGGGGTGTCGGACAGTGGCCGTCTTTGGCCCGACGGATCCCCGCGTTTGGGGGCCGCGGGGGAAAGAGGATGCAGTGTTTTACTCTGGATACGATTGTTCTCCCTGCTGGGGGAAGGGGAAGTGCTTTCGCCAGTATACCTGTATCAGCGACGCGACGGCGCGGGAGATCATTCATGTGGTGGAAGAGGGAGTGTAGCGTGTGGCGAAGATTGCCGTCATCATTCTGACCTTCAATGAAGAAAAGAATATTGCCGACGCTATCCGCTCTGCCGCCTTCGCCGACGAGGTGTTGCTCATCGATTCCGGCAGCACTGATGAGACGCTGGCCATCGCCCGCGCCTTAGGGGCGCGGGTGGTGCAGCATCCCATGAAAGGCTTTGCCGATCAGCGCAATTTCGCGCTAAGAGAGACGGCGGCGGACTGGGTCTTCTATTTGGACGCCGACGAGCGGCTCACGCCCGCCGCCGGTGAGGCGATCCGCCGCTTGGCGGAGACGCCGGAACGCGTCGCCTATGAGATTTGCCGCCACAACATCGTGTTCGGACAGCCCATGCACTACGGGGCCCACCGCCCCGATTGGTCGTTGCGGCTCTTTCCCCGAGACGCCGTGACGTGGGAAGGCGTCGTCCACGAACGGGCGGTGGTGTCCGTCCCCATACGGCGGATGCCGGGGGAGATTCTTCATTATACGTATGATACCTGGAGTACCTATCTGACGAAATTCAACCGCTATACGACACTGGCAGCGGAAAAGCTCTTCGCCGGGGGCCGCCGCGCCAGTGTAACGACGCTGCTCCTTCATCCTCCCTTTACCTTTTTCAAGATGTATGTCCTGAAATTGGGATTTTTGGATGGCTTTTTGGGTTTTGCCATGTCCGTCATGGCAGCGCTCTCTGTGTTCATGAAGTATTTGAAGCTGGCTGAATTGTCGCGGCAGAGAGGGGCATGAGAGCGATGACCGTTCCCTACACCAATATTCTCGTCATCAATCTCATGCACATCGGCGATCTCATGCTGGTGACGCCGGTTCTCCGAACGCTTCGGGCGAACTATCCCGCAGCGCGGCTGACGCTGTTGGCAGACAAAAAATTAGCGGATTTAGTAGCCTATAATCCCCATCTGGACGAATGTCTCTTCATCGACAAGAAAGGGGGAGACAATCATCCCCTGGCGTTTTTAAAATTCATTCTTCGGGTGAGGAAGAAACGGTTTGATCTCGTTATCAATCTCCATCGCAACGAGCGGGCTTCGGCCTTGGCGGCTTTTTCCGGGGCAAAACGCATCGTGGGCTACGCCAAGCCCGGGTTTTCCCTTTTCTTTGACGAAGTCCTGCCCAATCAAAAGGCCGTCATGCACCAAATCCATTCCCATTTTGCGGTGCTGACGAAAGCGGCAGGGGTCACTAAGATCGACGATGGAGGTCTTGAAATGGCGCTGCCGCCGGGGGCGGAGGAAGAGGCCGCGCGGCTCTGGGGGAAATATTTTTCCCCCACGGATCGGGTGATTGCGTTCAATATCGGGGCCAGTTGGGAAACGAAGCGCTGGCTGGACAGCTATTTCGCTCAATGTGCTGACGCCTTTATCCAGCGGGGGTATAAGATCGCTTTTTTCGGCGGCCCCATGGATACGGCGCTGGTAGACGCCTGCATCGCGCAGATGGAAGAGCGGGAGAGCGGCGCTGTGGTCATATTCACCGGGAAGGTCAGTCTCGGCGTTTTAGCGGCGCTCCTTCGCCGCTGCGTTCTCTTTTTGACCACCGATTCCGGTCCCATGCATGTGGGGGTGGCGATGAATGTCCCCATCGTCACCATGTTCGGGGCGTCCCCGGTACCGGGGTTTTATCCCTACGACGCCAAGGATGTCCTCATCAAGACGCCGGAGCCCTGCCATCCCTGCGGGATCCATCACTGTCCCAGGGAGGGGGCGGATTACATGGGCTGCATGAAGCACATCCCTCCCACTATAGTCATGAAGTACGCCGACGAGCTGCTGCGGGCCTACGAGGATCAAGTGGGACATATTCCCCGGGTTTATGGACAATATCAGTGTAAGGTTGTAGAATTGAAGATGGAGTAAAGAAATGGTGCATAGGCGGTGACAGAAAAGAGGCGTTTATGAAACTTATTCAAGTGGCGCATGCCGTTACGCAGGACGATGCCGCCAGTCGTCATATGCTGAATCAGGATCGTATCTTGCACGAGATCGGCTATGATACGGCGTTGTATGCGCATAAAGTGGATCCACAGTTGGCGGATATCGTACAGGAAATGACGTCGTTTTCTGCGGAACCGGATGATATCCTGATCTACCATATGACGACGGGGACCTCCTTTAATCGGTGGGTGTACAAGTATCCGCATAAGGTCGTTTTGTATTACCATAATATTACGCCAGCGCATTTTTTCTTTGGCAATGCCTGGGGTTCATGGTGGAAATGCATCCAGGGGCGGCGCGATTTGAAAAAAATTGTAAAAAAT
>CAJPQU010000016.1 GCA_905372875.1 uncultured Schwartzia sp.
GACGTCCGGCGTCACGCTTCATACGGATGCCTTGGTCGATACCCTTACGCCGGCGCTTTGCGCGCTCCGCCTTCCCCAGCGGGTGGCACTGGAGCCGACGGTTGAGATTCCCGCCGTGACGACGGAAGATTTAGCTGACGTGGATGCGGTCTTGGGCGTTTATACCACCTACTACATTTCCGGTTCCAATCGCGGAGAAAATATTGAGATCGCCGCCGCGGCCCTCAATCATGTCCTCATTAAGAGTGGAGCTGAATTTTCCTTCAACGACACCGTGGGGCATCGCGTGGCGGCGTCGGGTTATCTCACCGCGCCGGTCATTGTGGATGGGAAGATCGAGCAGGATTTTGGCGGCGGCGTCTGTCAGGTCAGCTCTACTCTGTATAACGCGATTCTCTTGGCCAATCTCACGCCCACCCAGCGGGTGGCGCATTTCTATCCCTCCGGCTACGTGCCGGCAGGGCTTGACGCTACCGTGGCAGACGGACAGATCGATTTCTGTTTTGAAAACCGTTTGCCCCATAACGTTTATCTTTTGGCTGACGCAGGGGAAGATACGCTGACCATCCGCGTTTTAGGCTGCGCGGCCGACGTTCCGGGGGAGATTCGTCTGGAGACGGCGGTCGTCGGCCCCAATCCCACGGTGGAAAGCTATCGGGTTTATGAGAGGGACGGGGAGGAGACACGTAGGGAATTCCTCTACACTGATGAATATGATATCCCGCCGCCGAAGAAGGCGCCGGCGAACGCGCCTCGCCGCGGCACGGCAATGGCCGTGGGGGACGCGTCCTCCGGGGAGGAGACGGTGCCTTCTTCGGCAGCTTCACCGGCTGATGTGCCGCCGGTTGCGGACGCAGCGCCGCCTGCCCTCGCTTCGTCCCGGGACAATGCCTCGGATCCGGGGGCGTCCAATTCTCCGGCGGGTTCTGCTCCGCGGCATCACGCCGCCTGATGCCGCGGCCGCCTCTCTTTGTTTTCTATAAAAGGAGTGTTACCATGGCTCAATTTCGTGAAATTACCCCATCGGAACTTTCCGACAATCCCTTTACTCTTATCGGGGAGGACTGGATGGCTGTCACCGCTGCTGCCAAAGGGCGCGTCAATACCATGACCGCCTCTTGGGGCGGCGTTGGCATCCTTTGGGGACTGCCCGTCGCTACCGTCTACATTCGCCCTCAGCGTTACACCAGAGAATTCATCGACCAGAGCGTCTCTTTTTCCCTCAGTGTCTTTGACGCGGCCCATCGTGCTACGCTCTCTTATTTTGGCTCCGTTTCCGGCCGGGACGCGGACAAGATCAAAGAGTCGGGGCTCACCGTGGCCTACGACGGGGAAACGCCGTACTTTTCCGAGGCCCGGCTGGTCCTCTTCTGCCGAAAGCTGTACCGGCAGGAGATGAAGCCGGAGTCTTTTGTCGATACCGCTCTCGTCCGTCAATGGTACCTGGAGCGCGATTATCATATCATGTACGTCGGCGCAGTGGAAAAGATTTTGCGCCGGGAATAGAAAAGGCCGGTGAGAGGAAAAAGCCTGCGGACAGGGATCATCCGCAGGCTTTTTGTATGACGAAGCAGCAATGGTTCGGCAGGGAGAAGAGGCGGCAGTCTAAAGGAAGCGCTCTTCAAACCGCGGGATTTGTTGCCTAAAGAACTCTTTTCCCGCATGCCGCCGCGAAGAAGAGCGCGGATTCGTGCCGCTGGAGAAGGCTTTTCCTTAGGCAACGGGGTGGGGCGGCTGTGTTCCCCCGGTCTCCGCCTTTTCCTCGAAGGCTTGCAAGGCGTCGGTAAAATCCTGGACCAATTCCACCGTGCCAAGGTAAGCCCCGGTCTCATCCCGAACGGCCAAATAGCGGACGCCCACCGGTTTCCCTTTAATGTAGCGGTAAACGTCCATGTGGTCGCGTTGTCCCGCTTTGAAGTCGGCGATGAGCTGCTCGACGACGGGAAGAACGTTGGCGGGATGGCAGTTGCGGACGTTGCTGTTAAGGGCCAGCCGGGGGCGGGCGAAGACTTGTCCCGGATTGGAGAAAAAGCGCTGCTTGTCGTCCTTATCGATGAAGGTGATATCAATGGGAAGGAGAGCCAAGATAGCGGCGAGTTCTGCAAAACTCATCGTGCCGGTAGGGAGGCGCACCTTGCCCTCGGCTATGACAGCGCGGTCCTTCGCCTCCTCCGCTGCGATCCAGGCGTCTCCTTCCGGCCAGGCGGGCGCTTCGGCTCCAAAGGCGAGCCCCATATCCGGCATATCCCGGTAGACCATGTACCAGTCGGTTTCGTTAAAGAAGCGGAGTGTCAAGGGGAAGAGGATTTTTTCTTCCTTGTAGATCATATCCTGAATGCGTTGAAGGAAGGCAGCGATCCGTTCCTCCTGGCCGGCGAGGCCACGGGGAAGTTCCTGCTCCAGGGCCCGCAGCTCCCCTTTGATCTCGTCGTCTACGCCCCACATGACGCCGGAGGGGCCTGTCACCTCATAGCGGTAAAGGACGGTCATGAGGAGGGTTTCCTTCTTGCCGTAGTGGGGGTAAAGGCCGTTCAGCGCGCGGAGCACCGCCAGGAGTGCCGGGGCATCGTGCTTTTGGAGCGCCGTTTCCGCTTCGGTCAGGATGCGAAGCAGCCCTTCGTTCTCCGCGAGGAGAACCCGCAGGGGATGGCCCGGGGCAAGAGCCGCTGCCGCCGAAGGCTCGTTTGCCTGCGGGGTGCAGCCCCTGCCGCCGGGGGAAGCGCTTTCGGGAGAGGGGCCGATGTGCCCGTGGAAGAGGGCGGAATGAACGTCGCAGAGGCGCTGCACTTCGTGCAGCGGCGTGCCCTCTTGGATGAGTTTTTGCTCGGCAGCGGCGATTTCTTCGGCGGAAACGCTGGCGAAATCCCGCACGAAATCTTCCCGCACCGACGCTAACGATTCTCCGGCGGAAAGACGGCGCAAGAGGTTTCGCAGCGCTTCCTCCCGTCCCGCGGCGGCGGACTCTTCGGCGGCAGGGGCTTCTTCTTTGATGGAGAAGCCCCGCGCCTTGAGCCCGGCGAGGACCGTTTCCAAGGGAATCCCTTTCACTGCGGCTCCTTTCGGCAGTGTCATGACCCGGCCCATGACCTCTAACGCGATGGGGTTTAAAATCTCTTTGAAGCCGATTTCAGCCATCGCCTGCTGAAATTCGGGAAATTCCTTCACCAATTCCGCCACCGTCTTTTTCAGATCTAAAACTTTTTCCATGTCATTGACTCCTATCTGTATCCTCTTTCTGAAATTCGCTCCTGTCTTCACTTCGCCTATTATAACAGAAAATAAAAGTGGGGGGATGTTGCATTTGCTACGAAAAGAAAGGACGCGAAGGAAGAAAAAGGGCATAAAAACGCCCCTGAAACTGCCGAAACGGCGCTTCAGGGGCGTTTTTGACTTGCGGTGATGCACGATTTTACTGCTGGAAGGAGGTCACCAATTTTTTCAGGCGTTCCGTGCCTTCCTTGAAGGTCTGGACCTTTTCCAAAATATCGCTGTATTTGGCGGCCATTTCGACGATGCCTTCGGCAATCTTGGTATTGCCTACGGCGCCTTCATGGGTAGCTTTCCCGATCTCGCTCATGGACTGATTCATGTTCTGAACGGACAGGAGAATGCGTTCCGATACGGCGGCGCTGTCGCTGGAGGCCTTGTGGAAGTAAGAAGCGTCATCTTTGTACTGGACGGCAGTCTTGTCCATCTGGGCGTAATCCTTGCTGATGTCTTCGTCGATAAATTTCAACAGGCCGAAGGCGCCTTGAGAGAGGTCCTGCATGGCGGTGGTCACCTGGCCGGTAAGGGTTTTGATCTGTTCGGCGGTGCGCTGGGATTGTTCGGCCAGCTTCCCGACTTCCCCGGCGACGACGGCGAAGCCGCGGCCGTGATCCCCGGCGCGGGCCGCTTCGATGCTGGCATTTAGCGCTAAGAGGTTCGTCTGCTCGGCGATGCCGGTGATGGCTTCCGTGAGCTGGGTGATCTCTTCCACGACTTTAGCCGATTCGATGGCCGATTCCAAGGAGGTCTTTGTATTGCCGTAGACCCGATCCGAGGCCGCTTTTGCCTGTTCCATGGAGGCTTTGAGGGAGACGGCGCGGTCGGCGATTTCCTGCGTATAGCGCTCGCTCTTTTTCGATTCTTCCACGGTGCTTTGGATCTCGTCGCTCAGGTGGGCGCTGAGTTCCTGCATGTTGGAGGTGGACGCCGCGGTCTCTTCCATCCCGGCCGACATTTCCTCGGTGACGGCGGACATGTCCTGGGTGGCGTTGTTGAGCTCCTTAATCATTCCTTCCAATTCGCCTACCATGGCATTGGTGGTTTCCGCTTCTTGATACACCTGCTTCATAAAGCCCTGCATTTTCATCAGCGCCCGCACCACGATACCGATCTCGTCCTGCCGCTGAGCCAAGGATTTGGGGATCTCCTGATTGAGCTTGCCTGCCGCTACGGCGTTCAAATGGCCGATGGAGGTATTGAGAGGAGCGGAGATGTTCTCGGCGATGAGCCGCGACATGAGAATGCCGAGGGCCAGGCCGATGAGGATGATGACCAGGAAAATTTTAATGGTTCGGTCAAATTGCCGATTGTTGGCCTCAAAGAGCTGTTTGCCCTGAAAGACGTTGTCCGGCGTCAGGACCGCCATGTTGCCGCTGATGGCCGTCAGCGAGGACAGATTTTCGAAGATGGCGGCTTTGTCCGCCGCCGTCGTGCCCATGGTGTCTACAGCCTTGACTTTTTCCTTGGCGGTGTCTAAATTCTTTTCCAGTTCACCGATGACACCCTGGGCCCGTTCGCTGGTATCGATCTTCTTCAGCTCTTCCATGTCGTGACGGATGTTCTCTAAATTGCCCAGGATATCGTCTAAGAGGAGTTTACGATTCTCCTGCGTAAAATTCTGCTGGAGAATGTAGGACACGTTGACGCTGATGCTCCGCAGGCGGTTGTTGGCGTCGTTTAAGTACTGCGTCGTCATCAGGTTGTGGGAGTACATGTCGTCCAGGGATTCCTTGCTACGATAGATGGAAAAGACGCCGATGGCGGCGATGAGAAGGATGATCACCAGGAGAAAGGTAGAGAGAATGGAGATTTTTGTTCGTACTCGGTAATCTTTTAACGTATCGTTGATGTTGATCATGTTCCGACGCCCCCCTTATTTCGCAAACTGGGCAATATTGGCCCGAGTGATGGAGGTGAACGGAATGGAGAGGCCTTCCGTGGGCGGATTGCCCTTGAGGAAGCCCTGCACCAGTGTGACGGCGCCCTCCCCCTGCCCCTTGGCGTCCTGCTTGATGGTCTGAGCCATATCGCCGCTTTGGACGGCTTTTAAGCCAGCGTCGGTAGCGTCCACACCGGAAACGAGGCAGCCCTGGAGCCGTCCCGCTGCTTTCAAAGCCTGGATAGCGCCGAGGGCCATATTATCGTTCCCGGCGATGACGCCGTCAATCTTCGGAAACATCTGCATCCAGAGGGTCAGCGCCTTGAGCCCTTCGGTCTTGCTCCATCCGCCGTCTACGGAGGCTAAAAGCTTCACATCGGGGCGCTTGTCGAGACAGGCGGCCTTGAAGCCCTCCCAACGTTTGACGGCGCCGCTCTGGCTGCTCTCCCCCATCAGATAGACGATCCTGGCGTCCCGAGGGAGATTCTGAGCCATGAACTCGCCCTGCATCCGGCCCGCCTCCCGATCGTCGGACATGGCGCCGAAAACTGTCGGATCCTTGAGGTCACGGTTCAAAATGACCACAGGAATCCCTTTTTCCTTAGCCTTCTGCACCGAGGGGACGATGCTCGTCCCGTCTACCGCTAAGAGGACGATGGCACTGACGTTGTCGGACACCGCCTGATTGATCTGGTCGATCTGAAGATTGCCGTCGTCCTTGGCGTCGAGGTACGTCACGTCGAGCCCTTCGGCCTGCGCCTTTGCGGTGAAGGCGGCTTTGATCTGTCCGCAGAAGGTGTCGTCATCGTTGTAATTGGCGTAGATGACCTTTCCCGATCCTCCGTGCCCCAGTAGGCTGCAGCCGCTCAAGACTCCGCATATCATGAGGATAAGACAGAGTACCCCGAATTTCTTGGATATTTCCACCCAAGGTCACTCCTTTCGTATCGGCCAATGTAAATTTATTGACCCTTCTATATATACTATATAATTCTATTCTAATCAAGGGATTCCTTCTTTCAGATAAATAAAATCCCTTGATTTTATGAGGATGGGGTAGGAACGGGACCAAGGTGTGGGGGCAGGAGAATTTCCGGGAAAATATCGAGGGTGTCCTTTCTTTGCTTTTTAGAACCCGAATTTGGCAAAGAGGTTTCGAAGGCCCTTCTTTTCTACCGCATCATCCAGGGGGACGACATGGTGCAGGAAAGGGGATTTCACGTACTTGACGGGTACGGGTGGCGTACGGACGGTATGTTCCTTCGACATCGCCTTGGGATGGGACGGCGTCAGCGTCTCGTAACGCTCCTCTTTTTCGTATTGATAAAAGAGGGCAGCAGCTTTCCCCGTCTGCCCGTTCACTGCGATGCGCACCTGTCGGCTCTTTTCGCCGTCCTCCGGCCGTCGATCCAGATAATACACAGGCAGCAGGAAGTAAGCGCTTTGATGTTTTCGGAAATCGCGGCCCCAGAGCGTGACGGACGCCTCTTTCAGTCCGAAGGAAGCCTTGAGATCAGCTGGGAGACGCTCTGCGAGGAGATTGTCGATCACGTCCGAACGCGACGCATTATTGGCCGCGGCGGCCAGGCGAAAGACCCCTTCGGCAAAAGCGGGATCGAAGGGAACCACCGCGCCGAAATCCCACGGATCCAGACGATCCAAGAGATGGATGTCGTAGAGGGTCGTATCGGGACACGCCCAGTTGAGGATTTCTTCGTAGGCCTGAAAGCTGCCTAGATTGCTCGCTACGGAAAGTTTGACGCGCAGGTCCGCCAGTGAAAAAGGAATATAGACGGCGGTCATATCGTCGCGGATCCTTCTTTCCATGTCCTGATTGGCGAATTCTTGGGGAAATTGATGGACGATGGCGCGGGCGGCGTTTTGCGCCTGTTCCTTCGTGAGGACGAAGGGGATGGCCTTGCCCGGTACATTTTCCGCGCCGACGCCCATGACGAATTGTTTGCGGTAGGCCCCGGGCTGAAGAACTTCCTCCGCGCCGTATTTATTCCCGCAGTGGTCGCAGACAAAGAGGTTCTGCGTCGATTCACCGGCGACCTCGCCGCCGCAGATGGGGCAGTCGAACAGAATCTCCATCACGCCGGCCAAGGCCTTCGTGGTGGTGGGATCCCAGAGGGCTAATTTCTCGGCGACGCTGTGGAGCCGATAGGTTTGGCTCAGTACCCGCTCGTCGTGGGGATCCATCGCGCTCATGACCTCCACATGGCCCAATTTCAGCAGCCCTTCGATTCGTTCCACCGGCTGATGGCGAAAGGTGATGGGGGATTCCCGGTAGAAATTTTCCTCCGTCCACGGGACGCTGCTGCCGCAGAAAGGGCAAAGGTAGCTGGCGGTTTTCTGATCGGCGTACATGGCGCCGTTACAGTTTTGACATTGGATGACCAGCACTGTTCCCATGATGCATAACTCCTTTCGGCTGGGCATGAAGGCCAGTCCGTTTCTTAAAACAGGCTGTTCCTTCGGCTTGTCACATTGGTGCTTTAATGCTGCCGGTACCAATCGGCGGTGCGGCGGGGATCGTAATTTGTGCCGCCCTTTCCGCTGGCGTGAGGTGGGCGGATGTCCGGGATGGGGGAGGCGTCATAGGTTTCGGCGTTTTTGGGGGCCGGAGACGCGGCCGCGCCGTAGACAGTGCGGGAGGCGGACTGATAGGGAGAGCGGGCAGCGTCACGCCCCCGGAATTTGGCGATGAGCCAAAGGAGTAGGCGGATGCCGGCATAGATCAGGAGGACGTTCGTGAGAAGGCCCAGGAGATCCGCCAAGAAGCCGCTGCCGCCGAAGCCGAAGAGGCTGCTCAATAGGCCGCCTATCATCATGCCGCCGGCCAAGAGACCGATGTTTCGCAACATGCCGCCCCACGGGGTACCGGGGTTGGCGGCGGCCGTGCCGCGGTTGGCCGCGGGGTTGGTCGGACTGGCGGCCGGTTTAGAAGGGCGGTATTCTTGGTTGGGCCGGGCGGCGGGATTACTTCGAGGCCGCGCTGACGGTGCGGGGCGAGATATGCCGCCGCTGCGTGGGATCGAGATGCGCGCTCCGCCCCGGGCGGCGTCGGCCGTGGGGGGGACCATCAGGCTCGTGGACAGCAACAAGAAGGCGGCGCCCAGTCCGGCTAACATTCGTTTGTTCATGATTCATCCTCTCCTCGATACGATTTGATGTCCTCGGGGAACGCGTAAATTTCTCCCAGTGTGTCCAGTTCCCCGGAGAGGTAGCGGTCGATATCGTCCACGTCGATGAAGAGCTTGCAGTCGATGTCCAGATAGCCGGACTCTGCCCCGCGGCTCACATCCCGCACCGCCTCCAATTTCTCCCGGAGTTTTTCGCACTCTGTCCGGGTGGCGTGGACATCCAAGCGGATGAGAGGCGTTCCGTATTCTTTCAGCACTTCGGCCATGGTCATTCGGTCTGACATGTTTCCTCAACTCCTTTTCTGTTGGCCTGCGGCCAGTGATCGTTTTATTTTAGCGCGTCGGCCTGATTGTTTAATCACATTCGTGGTCATCCGCGGACTTAGGCACCGGCGTCCCCCGGTCCAGTATCTTTTGCAGGGCGCGGATGGCGTGCAGGTGGCTTTCGTAGTCGAGATCGTTGGCGTCTAAGGGCAATCGTTTTTTCAGGGCGTCGATGGACGCCTGGAGGGAACGGCGGGCTTCCGGCGTCAGAGGCATCGGGCCGTCTCCTGGGGAAGCTGCTTCCCCTTCTTCTCTCCGCTCATCGGAAGGTCTCCCACGTCGCGATGGCCACCGGCCAGCCTAAGACGATGGCCAAATAGAGCAGGAGATTGAGGATAAAATGGAGGCGGCGGGAAGAGGTCTTGGGGCGAAAGCAGAAGGCACAGAGGGCGTCGATTCCCACATAGAGGACGACGCTTAGCCCGCCGATGCCCAAGAAAGGGAGGAAAAAGGCGAGGGGCGACGGAGGGCGCCCGGCCTGATATTGGTTCTGTACTTCCGTGGCCCCGTAAAGGGCGAAAAAGAGGGTCAGCACCCCTAAGCCCGCCGTCAGGAGATAGTACCACTTGAGGCGGATGATCCAGCGATTTTTTTCCGCCGCGTCCTTTGGCGAGGCGAGGGTTCCCTCCGCTAAGGCTGAACCCGCCGGGCCGGGCGGCACCGGAGCCGCGGGGTCAAACTTCGGCCACGTTTCCTGGCCCTGTACTGTCGGGAGGCCTTCCGGGGACATCATATGTTCTGCCCCTTTGATTTCGTGTCCCTCTTTAGTCTGCACCGCTTTATCCAGCGTTTGTTCCCTTTCCGTCATCTTGCTTTCTCCCTTTCCGTTCACGTTTTCGGCTCTGTTTGCGCTGCCCGTCCGGCGATGCGCCGTTTGATGAACAGTACATCCTGTTTGTGGCAGCCTCTCCTTATACTTTACTGTAGCCCGCCCGTCGCGTCAAGATGGCCCGTCGCCGCGGCGGCAGACGAAGGTCTTTTCGCGCGTCGGTTCCTTGAAAAAAACGGAAAAATATGCTTAACTATAGAAATCAGGACAGGAAGCAGCGCGCTTTCTGCCGCATTTTGACAGCAGGAGGCTGATTTCGTGTTTATCGCCTATGGGTTGTTAGGGATTTTGGCGGCCATTTTTCTTTGGGAGCAATATCGGCAGCTCACCAAACTCAATTTCGTCCGCCGCCTCATTGATACCTACGAACATGACGTGGATAATCCGGCTCTCATTGACGCCATGTACGACTTTTGCCAAAAGGACCGCAAACTGAAAAAGGTCGTCGCCGCGCACCAGGCGACGAAGGAGGATTTTCGCCTGCTCTATAAAAAGCTTCTCGTCCGAGGCAATTTTCGCAAATACAACCGTTTCGTCCCCATCTCGTCCTTCTTCGCCGTCTATACCTTGGATTATCTGCTGAAGAATAAAGAGGCCAGCGAATTTGACCTGACGAAACGCATGATGAATTTCTTTAATATTTGAGACGTTGGCCGCCGGAAATGGGCGCAAGGCGATGGCCCTGCGCCGCCGAGTAAAAACAGCGGCCCCGGTGTCAGATTTGCACTGACGCCGGGGCCGTTGACGTTTTTTAGGGAAAAGAGGGGCGTTTCCTGCCCACAGAAGCTGTATCTATCGAGGCAGGACAGCATTTTATATGTGGGCGCGCACCTCTGCCATGAGCTGTTCGTGGATACCAGCGCGGCGCAGGGCTTCTTCTAAGGCTTCCTGTAGTAGGACGGAGGCTTCTCGGGAAGGGTGATAGTCGTCGTAGGCGAAGCGGGATACCGGTTCTTCGATGAAACGATCTCTCTGGGCGTCGTATCCCCAGAGGGTCAGAGCGGCAACGCTCTCCAAGCCCATTTCTCCGTTCCACTTAAAAAAGCGCCGCTCGTAGAGGGAGCGCACCTCAAGGAGCAGAGTGAGATCCGCGCCGCAGGCTTGGCTCACGTCCTTGAGTGCCGCCGCTAAGGAGGCCTTTTTCCCGCGATCTTGCAGGCTTTTGTCAAAGGCGGTTTCGCTCTCTTCTTCCGGCACGTAGGAGAGCCAGTGCATGGTGTCGTTGAGAGGCAGGCGGACTTCCGCTGAAAGCCGCTCGGCGAGCGCTTCTTTAAGACGAGGCGAAAGCCGGCTATTGCTCCGATCAAGTAAGGGCAGCAGCGCCACCCGCTTAGGGCGGTCAACTTTTTCATAGGAAGTTTCTGCTATGCGAGGGCCGTTTTCCGGCGCTGCGCCGGCTGAGACCGGTGCAAGCCATGAGGCCGCGGCCAGTAGGGTGAAGGACGAAACGGCGAATAGGAACAACCGTCGCATACGCCTCACATCCTTTCCTTAACGATTCACTACTCTCGGAGGAAGGTGCGGGCTTTGCCTGTGGCGCAGGGGGCCAGATCCATGAGGTCGACGATTTCCAGATCTCCCCGCGTATTCGCCATGATGACGTCGCGAATGCGAAATTCCGCCATGACTTGGCAGCAGGCGCCGCAGGGGACGCAAGGCTCCTCGGTATCCGCCACCACGGCGATGGCGTCAAATTCCCGCTTGCTGTCGGCGATGGCCTTGAAGATGGCCACGCGCTCGGCACAGCAGGAAAGACTGTAGGAGGCGTTCTCTATGCTGCATCCGCCGTAGAGGGTACCGTCGCTGGCCAGGACGCAGGCGCCCACCGCCCGTCCGGAATAGGGGCTGTGGGCGTGGGTCATGGCGTCTTTGGCCGTGCGTACCATCGCGTCAATAATGCTCTCGTTGATCATTGTTCTCCCTCCCCTGCGTTCTTCTGTTCAAAGGGTTTCCACGCTGATGATGCCCCGCAGGTTCTTCACCGCGTCCACTACCGCGCCCCGGTCAATGCGCTGAGCGCCTTCCAAATCCAATTCCAGATTGACTTCCGGATCTTTGGGGTTCCTCTCCGTATTGGCTTTCATGCGAATGCCCCGTACCTTTAAGTGCATCATGTCCAAAAGGTTGCTGATGCGGCTGATCTGCCCCGGCCGCTCCACCATGACAATGGAGAGCGTCAGAAACGTTTCGTGCCCCATCCAGAAATCAAATCGGGTCAGATAGCCGCAGATGAGAAAGACCAGGGCCGTGGTGATGCCCGCGCCGACGTAGAAGCCCGCGCCCACCGCCAGCCCCACGCCGGCCACCACCCAGAGGCAGGCCGCCGTGGTGAGGCCGGTGACGGTAACGCCTTCCTTCATGATGGCCCCCGCGCCCAAAAAGCCGATACCGCTCACCACCTGCGCCGCCAGTCGAGCCGGGTCGGCGTTTGTCTTGCCCTCCACGTCCTGATACAGGCTCTGGGAAAGGAGCATCACGAGGCAGGAGCCGAGGCAGACGAGAATGTTCGTCCGCAGCCCCGCGGATTTATGCCGTGCCTGCCGCTCATAGCCGATGATGCCGCCCATTACGCAGGACAACACCAACCGCATCAAAACCTCGCCTTCGTATCCCAAAGCGTCACCTCTTTTTTAATCTTATTCTACGCTTATTTTATACCTGGCGCTGGCTTTTTTCAAGCACGGGAAGAGATAACACCGCGGCGGCGTTGTCAGAGAATATGGGGGCGGTATTTTTGACGTTGCCTCATTTCCACATAAAAAATATCCCCCAAAGCGGCTGTGTACGCTTTGGGGGATATTTTTATTATGCGTTCAAGGCGTGGCGGACGGTGGTCACTTTTTTCAGCACCCGCACCATGACGGGGGCGGCCAACAGGGTGAAGAGCATGCCGGGAAGAGCTGCCAATACCAAGGCTCCGGCCGCTTTGCCCACGACGAAGGACAGGGTGAGGCGGGCGACGAGGGTCCCCATGGGACCAGCGAGAGCGATGACCCAGAGCCGGCGGCCGAAGAAGGCGATCATCGCCCCTACCACCAGCCGGAACTGCATGGCGATGGCAACGTTGAAGAGATTATGGGTACCTAAGATGAGTCCGGCGGTGCTGGAAAGCAACCCGGCCAAAATGTACTTTTTGAAGCCGAAGACGACGCAGATGGCCACCGCCAAGGGGGCCGACAGTTGAAATTCCATACCCGGCAGCAGACTGGGCAGCTTGATGGCGCCGGTGATGGTGATGAGGGCCGATAGAAGTGCAATTTCCGTGAGGTCATGAACTTTTTCTGACAATAGAATCTCCTCCCTTTTCTGTCAACCTTACCTACATAACTGGTTGACGATAACAGTATAGCAAAACGGCGGAGAAACGGCAAGTGTTTCTGACTTTCAACGCGTGGTTTTCAATAGCTCACGGTAGATAAAGCCTTCCCGGACGCCGGCATCGCTGTAGAGGATGGCGTTCACCCCCAGCCGCTTCGCCAAAGCGCGGGCGAGGATGAGGCCGGGGATGAGGGTGTGGAGGCGATCCGGCTCGGTTTTTAGGAAGAGGGCGAGGTCGTTTTCGGTGAGCGCTTTTTCCGAGGAGAACCGGGTGATCATTTCGTCCAGGGCGGCAGCGGGAAAGGGTGAGGGCGTTCCCGGGGAATGGTAGAGAGCGCGATAGAGATTTCTCGCACCTTTGAATGTGCCGCCGATCCCGCAGAGGGTGGGGAAGGGGCCGCTGAACGGGGAACCGGCAGGCTCTTCCGCAGCGGCGGAAAGGGGAGCGTCAAGGGCCGCCAGCGCGTTTTCCGCGTCTTTAGCGATCCGGATGGATTCTTTCGGGGTGGGAAACAGACCGCGGACGTGGCGGGCGGCCAGCTGCAGGGAGCCGATGGGCAGGCTCAGCTTCGCGACGACAGCCCGGTTGTCGCAGCGTACCAATTCGGTGCTGCCGCCGCCGATGTCGGCCATAAGGACCGCGGGGGCGGCGAGATCGTGGGTGGCGCCGATAAATCCCAATTCTGCTTCTTCCGTGCCTGACAGCACCCGAATGGCAAGGCCGGTGCGTGTCTTGATGGCCGCCAGGGCTTCCTCGCGATTGACGGCGTTGCGCAGCGCGGCGGTGGCGAAGGCCGCGGTGAGCGGCAGACCGATCTCCTGGAGGAAGGCCGTGAAGTCTTGAAGAGCCGCGGCGGCCCGCGCGATGCCTTCGGGCTGCATGACACCGTCTTTGATATACGCCGCCAGCCCCACGGTCTGCTTTTTTTTGAGGAGCAGTTCGACGCGCCCGGCCTCAATCCGATAGATGGCCAGCCGTATCGTATTGGAGCCGATGTCGATGATGGATTGCATCATGGAAGGTCGCCTCATTTCTTTTTATCAAATGATTTATCCATCACCGCTCTTGCTCAACTCTCCCCGGCGGATTGGATAAAAAAGATAAATTTCTAAGGGGAATGGGAAGATGGTCTGATAAAGGGCCGTATTTTTCTGCTGAATCATTCTGAAGGTAAATATTATGTCGGTGGTTTTTCCGTGTTTTTAGGCAAAATCTTAACAGGCGATTAAAAATAGAGAAAAGGTTTTACATGGGAATTTTCTCATGCTAAAATGAAATAACGATCGACAGTACCTACAGCGTCACGCCATACGATCCTTTCTTTGACGGGATTTTTGGCAAGGAGAAGATTATCATGAGCAACAAAATTTACGCCATCATCGGCCCCCATGCGTCGGGTAAATCCGCCCTTGTACGGCGGCTCATCGACCTTGGTATTCACTACATTCCGGGAATTACAACGTGCCCGGCGAAGAAGGTGGGCGGACAGCAGGAAATCTTTCGCTTCGTGGACAAGGCAGATTTTTTTCAATATGATTTCATCGTCAAGACAACGTACAAGGGAAATTACTACGGCCTTTTGAAGAAGGATGTTCTGTCCTCGCTGCAAACGTACCCCATCAGCGTAGTCATCGTGGATCCCGTGGGATTAAAGCAGCTTTCCCGTCTCATCAAGGGGAGCTTTGAGTCCATTTATCTGATGTGCGACTATGTATCCCTGGTGGAGCGTATGCTGCGCTTGGGGAATACCAATGATGAGATCAAGCATCATCTGGAATATGCGGAGAATAACAACGAGTTTGATTCGTGGAAAATCGCTACTCACGTCATCAAGAACACGCGGAGCGAAGAGACGGCGCTCATGCAGGCGCTCTCCATCATGGGCTTGACCGCCATGCTCCCCGCGGAAGAGATGGAAGCTTTGACGGCGCCGGTGGAAGAACCGGGCAGCCGACCGGCGCGAACCTCTGCCTGAAGAGTCAAGGGTTCGTAGTTCATAATGGAATACCGTTTCGTTTATGACAACGCCTCCCGGGCGATTGCGGGAGGCGTTTTTGTCTGGTCTTTGGGCGAATTAAGGCGGGTCATCATTTTTTCCTTCTCTTGTCAGGTAGGCGCGGATGGCGGATGCGTCGTGGAGGGTCTGGACATGCGCCCAGAGATGACGGGCTTTTTGACAGGAGAGGCGGCGGATGGCGGCCCGGGTCAAAAGGAGAGAGGCGGCATCCATGGAGAGGCACTTGATGCCCATCCCCAAAAGCAGGGGCAGCGATAGGGGATCGGCGGCCATTTCGCCGCAGACGGTCACCGGGATGCCGGCGTCGGCCCCGGCTTTAGCCGTCTGGGCGATGAGCCGCAGCACAGCCGGATGGAGGTAGCCGCCGAGGGCGGTGGATGCCGGATGGGTGCGGTCGGCGGCCAGAGTGTATTGGGTCAGATCGTTGGTGCCGATACTGAAGAAATCCACTTCTTTGGCCAATCGGTCCGCCATGATAGCGGCGGCGGGAGTTTCTACGGTGAGGCCTAAAGGTGCGTCCTTCGCAAAAGGGATATGGGCGGCGGTCAGCTCTTCCTTCACCGCGGCGAGGGATCGTTTCACGGCGACGATCTCTTCGCGGTTCACCACGAAAGGCAGGAGAATTCCTATCGGCCCGGAGGCGCCGGCTCGCAGGATGGCGCGCAGCTGATCTTTGAGAAGAGCCGGGCGGGCGAGGCTGATTCGAATGGCGCGCTGGCCGAGAGCCGGGTTCGTTTCAGAGGGGAGATGCAGGGCCGGGATGGTCTTATCGGCGCCGGCGTCTAAGGTGCGGATGACGCAGCAGCATCCCTTTGCCGCCTGCACTGCGGCGCGGTAGGCGGCGTACTGTTCTTCTTCCGAAGGAAAGGTTTCGCGCCCCCAAAAGAGAAATTCCGAGCGAAAGAGACCGATGCTGTCGGCTCCCGCTTCCATAGCTGCCGTCACGTCGGCGGTGGATCCGGCGTTGCCGCCGAGGGTGATGCGGCAACCGTCCTTCGTCACGGCGGGCGCACTGGCGAAGGACGCCGCGTCTTGGCATTCCTCCTGCCACTGGCGGGCCGCTTCTTGCGCTGCCTGGAGATCCGCTGCCGTGGGGGCGACGGTGGCACAGCCGGTGGATCCGTCTACGATCACGAAGCTGCCGTCGGCCACTTCGTCAAGCGCCGGACCGAGTCCGGTGACCGCGGGGATGCCTTTTGCCCGTGCCAAGATGGCTGCGTGGGAGGTGCGGCTGCCTCGACGGAAGAGCATGCCCTCGATGCGCTCGGCGGGGAGAATGTTAAAGGCGGCGGGCGCGGCGTCGTCCCCGGCTAAGATGAGGGGGCCTTCCGGGGGAGGCGCCTCCTTTGCGCCTAAAAGGGCTTTGATCAACGCTTTCCCCACGCTGCGGACATCGGCGGCCCGCTCCCGAATGTAGGGATCCTCCAAGGCGGAGAGGACGGCCGCTTGCTCTTCGGCGGCGGCGCGGACAGCTTCGGGGGTGTTGAGGCCGCTTTCCTGCGCCATCAATTCTTTTTCCACCGCGTCCAAAAGCAGCGGATCCTCCGCCAAGAGGGCGTGGGCTTCCATGATGTCAGCGGCTGTTTCTTCGCCCTTGACACGGAGCGCTTGCGCCCGCTGGTTCATTTGCTGTGCCGTCTTTTGAGCGGCGGCGCGGAGGCGCGATTTTTCTTCGGCCAGCGTGCCCGGGGTATAGTCCGCGCTATCGGCTGAACCATCGCTGCCGCGCCAGACACGGCCGCAGCCAATCCCGGGAGAGACCCCTTCTCCGGTGAGGCAGCGGCTTTCGCTGCTTTTTGTCATGAGAGGGGGCTCCCGGTGAGGAAGGCACCGATGGCCGAAAGGACCTGCTCTTCCTCAGGCCCTTCCGCTCGAATGGTGAGGGGAGTGCCGGCGCTTGCCCCCAGCCCCATCAGTCCCAAGAGGCTGCGGCCGTCCGCCGTCCGGCCATTGGCGGAGACGTCCACGCGGGCCTTATACCCCATGACGATTTTCATCAGCAGCCCCGCTGTTCGCGCGTGGAGCCCCGTAGGCTCCGGTGCGTTCCATACGGCTTCCTTCATTCTGTGTGCCCCCTCGCGGTTCGCTCTTTCGAATACAATGATCCGATGATGAATAATTTCAGGCGTGGCCAATGCGGCTGATGTGCTGGACGACGTATCCATGCGCGGCCAGAGCGGCGGCCAAGGCGTCCGTGTCTTCAAAGTCGCCCCGCATGATGATGTCATACTTGCCGCCTTCTTTGCGGCAGGTGACGAAGCTGTCGATGTTGTAGCCCGCTTCCGACACAATGCCGGCCAGATCGCAGACGACACCGACTTTGTCCGCCACTTCGAGGGTGATCCGAGTCTTGCCTTCCTCTAAGTCCATGATGTTGACGAAGGCGTCGAAGATGTCCGTTTCGGTGATCACGCCCACTACAGCCCCCACGTCGCTGGTGACGGGGAGGCCGCTGACCCGATTGCGGGACATGAGGAGGGCCGCTTCCTCGATGGGGGCGCTTTCATTGACGGAGATGACGCTTTTGCTCATGATTTCCCCGATGGAAATGCCCGCCAAGAGGGAATTGATTTCGTATTTGGCCAGCGTGGTGGCCGCCGAGGGCGTAACCCGCATGAGGTCTTTATCGGTGACGATACCCACCAATTTACCGTCGTCCACCACCGGTAAGCGGCGAATGTTGTGTTTTTTGAGGAGATGGATGGCTTCGTCTACCTTCGTGGCAGAGGAAACGGTGACCGGATGTTTCGTCATGCGATTGACTACAAACAAGGATATCCTTCCTTTCTTTTTGTCCGCTTTTCCTCATTTTATCATGGTTTTTCGGGAACGTCCAACCCTCAGCCCCCTAAATAGGCCCGGCGAACATCCTCACTTTGGGCGAGTTCTTTGGCGTTGCCGGAGAGTGTGATGCGTCCCGTTTCCAAGACGTAGGCCCGGTGGGCGATGGAGAGCGCCATGTTAGCGTTCTGTTCCACTAAGAGAACGGTGGTGCCCGTCCGGTTGATGTCCACGATGATGTGGAAGATCTCTCGGATGAGCAGGGGAGCGAGGCCCATGGAGGGCTCATCTAAGAGGAGCAGCTTGGGGCGGCTCATGAGCGCGCGGCCCATCGCCAGCATTTGCTGCTCGCCGCCAGACAGCGTTCCCGCCGCTTGTTCCCGACGCTCCCGCAGGCGTGGGAAGCGCGCAAAGACCATTTCGTAATCCGCGGCAATTCCCGCTTTGTCGGTGCGGATGTAGGCGCCCAATTCCAAATTTTCCATCACCGTCATGTTGGCGAAGATGCGGCGGCCCTCCGGCACCTGTGAGATTCCGGCTTTGACGATATCCTGCGCCGGAAGGGCAGCGATGTCCCTGCCTAAAAACGTGATGTGCCCGGTTTTAGGGCGGATGAGACCGGAGATGGTGCGCAGCGTGGTGGATTTTCCCGCGCCGTTGGCGCCGATGAGGGTGACGATTTCCCCTTGATTTACCTCTAGGCTGATGCCTTTGATGGCGTGAATGGCCCCGTAATAAACGTTGATGTCCTTGATTTCCAGCATAGCGGCCATTATCCTTCCCCTCCCAGATAGGCTCGGATGACCTCCGGGTTTTGCCGAATCTCTTCCGGCGTTCCCGCGGCGATGATCTGGCCGTATTCCAGCACGTAAATGCGTTCGCAAATCCCCATGACGAGGCTCATATCGTGCTCGATGAGGAGAACGGTGAGATTGAACTGATCGCGTATCCAGCGGATCATGTCCATGAGTTCCCGGGTTTCCTGCGGGTTCATCCCCGCCGCCGGCTCGTCTAAGAGGAGGAGCTTCGGCTTGGCGGCCAGCGCCCGGGCGATTTCCAGGCGGCGCTGGGCTCCGTAGGGAAGATTTTTCGCCGTTTCTTCCGCCTTATCTTCCAATTTGAAGATCGAAAGGAGGTCGCGGCTCTCCCTTGTGATCCGCGCTTCTTCGCCGAAGTAACGTCCCACGCGCAATACGGCTTCGGCTACGGTGTACTTTACATGATCGTGAAAGGCGATGCGCACATTGTCTAAGACGGTCAGCTCGGAAAAGAGGCGGATGTTTTGGAACGTCCGGGCGATGCCCCGCTGGGTGATCTGATACGGTTTCAGCCCCACGATGCTGCGCCCGTCAAATTCGATGGTGCCTTCCGTGGGCTGGTAGACGCCGGTGAAGAGATTGAAGGCGGTGGTTTTTCCCGCGCCGTTGGGCCCGATGAGGCCTACCAATTCGCCGGGGTTGAGATGAAGATTGAAGTCTGAGACGGCTTTCAGGCCGCCGAACATTTCCGATACATGGGTGGCTTTTAAGAGCGGTTCCATTATTTACGGCCTCCCTTCAAAAAGCTAAGCCGGGAAAAGGGTGGCAAGGAGGACAGCTCCACGTAGCCGAACAGCCCCTGGGGGCGGTAAAACATCAGGAGAATGAGGGCCAGCGCGTAGATGATCATGCGAAATTCCGGCCAGTCGGCGAGGGCGGCGGAAAGCCCTGTGACCACGAAGGCCCCGGCAATGGAGCCGGTGAGGGAGCCGAGGCCGCCCAAAACCACCATGATGAGGTAATTAAAGGACTGCATGAAGGTGAAGGAGCCGGGATTGATGATGTAGAACGAGTGGGCGAAGAGCACGCCCGCGATTCCGGCGAAGGCCGCGCCGATGGTAAACGCCATGACTTTGTACTTCGTGGTGTTGATGCCCATAGCGGCGGCAGCGATCTCGTTTTCCCGAATGGCGATGCAGGCGCGGCCGTGGGTGGAATGGACGAAATTTTTGATGAAAAAGAGGGTGAACAGCATGGTGCCGAATACCCAGGGGAATGTGGTAAGGTGAGCAATGCCGGAAAATCCGGCGGCGCCGCCAACGTAGGGGATGTTCATGATGACGATGCGGATGATCTCCCCTAAGCCTAAGGTGGCAATGGCCAGGTAATCACCGCTGAGGCGCAGGGTGGGAAGACCAATGAGGCAGCCCAGAAGTGCCGCTGCTGCGCCCCCTGCGGCCATGGCAGGGAGGAGGGCCCAGTGGAAATTCGTCGTTAAGACGACGCCGACGTAAGCCCCCACCGCCATGAACCCGGCGTGGCCGAGGGAGAACTGTCCCGTGTAGCCGTTGATGAGGTTCAGACTGGCGGACAGGATGATGTTGATGCCGATGAGGGTGATGTTGAGCTTCCAGAAAGAGCCGATGAGGCCGCTCTCCATGCCCCCTTGGAGGGCGGCGAAAAGGAGAAGCCCGAAGAGAAAGAGGGCGAGGTCGTTTTTTCGTTCGCGATTCATGATGTCACCTCACACCTTTTCCTGGGTATG
>CAJPQU010000017.1 GCA_905372875.1 uncultured Schwartzia sp.
TGCCGATACGCTCATGTTGAATGCATCGCCTTCGATTCAGGCGAACTGACTGTTATACAGTTCGGCGTAGGCGCCGCCAGCAGCCAGCAGTGTTCGATGGTCGCCTTGCTCGATAATGCCTCCTTCGTGCATCACTAAGATGAGGTCGGCATCCACGATAGTGGAGAGGCGATGGGCGATGACAAAACTGGTACGCCCTTTCATCAACGCTTTCATGGCCTGGCCAATCTCTATTTCTGTTCGCGTATCCACGGAAGAAGTGGCCTCGTCTAAGATCAGGATAGCCGGGTCACAGAGAAACACCCGGGCAATGGTCAAAAGCTGGCGCTGCCCGGCTGAAATATTTTCCGCGTCGTTTTTTAATACAGTATCGTATCCTTTAGGCAGGGTGCGAATGAAAAAGTCCGCCCGTGCCGCTTTGGCTGCCGCCACAATCTCAGATCGAGGAGCGTCGGGCTTCCCGTAGGCAATATTTTCCCCCACGGTTCCGGCAAAGAGCCACGCATCCTGCAAGACCATGCCGAAGGATCGCCGCAATTCTGCCCGGGAGAGAGCGGCCGTATCCTTTCCATCCAGCAGAATCCGGCCGCCCCCGATCTCATAAAAACGCATGAGAAGGTTCACCAGCGTGGTCTTGCCCGCACCGGTATTACCGACGATGGCGATCTTCTGCCCAGGCTCCGCCCGAAAGGAAACGCCCCGCAGCAAGGGTTTTTCCGGTGTGTAGCCAAAGCAGACCCGTTCAAAGATCACCCGCCCCTGCACCTCCTGCGGCATCGCCATCGCAGCGGCTTCCGGCTCCATTTCCGGCTCGTCAAGGAGGGCGTAGACACGCTCCACGGCCGCCAATGCCGCCTGCAAAGCGTTCATCATATAGGAAAGCTCGGTGATGGGTTCCCCCGCTTGATTGACATACTGGAAAAAGGCCTGAAACACGCCGGGTGTCATGGTGCCCCGCAGCAGCATTCCGCCCCCTAAGACGGCAATGATCGCCAAGCCGCCCCGATTGACCAGCCGAATGCCGGGATTGACAGCGCTCATCAAAAAATCCGTCTTTTCCGCCGTCCGAGCCAGCCTTTCCGCCGCCTGATGAACCCGTACCGCACTCCGCTCTTCATCATGAAAAGCCTTGATGATCATGCGGCCGGTGTAGGCTTCTTCAATGAGTCCATTGAGCCGGCCCATCGTCTGCTGCCGCTCCGCCGCGTATCGCAGCGTTCTCTGCGCGGCGAAGCGGGTCAGATAGAGCGCGATTCCGGCGAAAAAAAGAAATACGATGGTCAGTGACAGGCTGAAATACGCCATGACCCCGAGGGAGCCCAGGATCGTCCCCACGGCAACAAACAGACGCAAGAGGCCCGTCTGAAGCGCCTGGGACATCATTTCCAGATCATTCGTCACGCGGCTCATCACTTCTCCCACCTGATGGCGGTCATAAAAAGCGAGAGGCAGGCGATGGAGTTTTTCCGCCACCTCGCTGCGAAGTGTAAGGCTTAACCGCTCGGCAAAGCTGGCCATGAGAAAATTTTGCAGAATATAAAAACTCCCCGCCAAGAGAAAGATGAGAAACAAGAGAAAAATCTGTCGTCCGCCCGTCTCCCAGGTGATATAGAAATTCTCTCCTGCTGCCCGCAGCGCTTTCGTGTGCGTCCAGAGAAGATCCACCACCGTGGCGCTGTAAAAGGGAGCGTAAACATTCAGGGCACTGTAAGCAGCCACGGAAAGGAACACGATGACGAGCCGCAGCCGCTGCTTTCCCATAGAATGCAGAAAGCGCCGCATCGTCTTCGCTGCGTGGCGTGCTGTCAATGGCCGGGGAATGGAATTTTTCTCAGCCATGTCCGTCACCGTCCTTTTGCTGCGAAGCGACGATATCCCGATAGACCGGCGACGTCGCCAGAAGTTCCTCATGCCGGCCGATCCCCGCTAACTTTCCGTCATGGAGCACGATGATCTGGTCGGCCTGGCGAATGGTACTGACACGTTGGGTAATAATCAGCACAGCCGCTTCTTTTACTTCCTCCGCCAACGCCCGGCGAAGCGCCGCATCCGTCTTAAAATCCAAAGCGGAAAAGCTGTCGTCGAAAACATAAAGATCGGCTTTTTTCGTCAGCGCCCGGGCGATAGAGAGGCGCTGACGCTGCCCGCCGGAGAGGTTCGTGCCGCCTTGGGCGACGATGGTATGCAATCCCTCGGGGTTCTCTAAGACAAAATCCGCCTGGGCGATCCGAAGCGACCGGCGCAGGGTTTCCTCAGAAGCGTCGGGATCAGCGTAGCGCAAATTCTCTGCCACCGTGCCGGAAAAGAGCCACGCTTTTTGCGGCACGTAGGAAATGCACGCCCGCAGCGCCACTTGAGAGATGTCTCGAATATCCTGCCCAAAGAGGGTGATCCGCCCGGCGGTCACGTCATGAAAGCGCAGGAGCAGCTTGGCCACAGTAGATTTCCCGCTGCCCGTCCCGCCGATGATCGCCGTAGTCGTCCCCCGGAGGCAGGAAAAGGAGAGCCCTGCTATCGTCTCTTCATCGGCGTCGGCAAAACGAAAGGTCACCGCTTCAAAGGCCAGTACCGGCGCTCCAGGATCCGCCTGCCGTACCGCCGGGCCATCGACAATCTCCGGCCGGCACACCAGTACAGCAAAGACCCGGCGCAGTGAGGCCAAAGCCCGGGGCATCATCAAAATGGTCATCTGGGCCATCATCACATAGAACAGAATCCAGATGGCGTACTCTACCACCGCCGTGATATCACCGATCTCCATCTCTCCCGTGCCAATGGCGCTGCCGCCGAAATAAAAAACGGCCACAATGACAAAATTGATGGTTACCGTCGCCAAAGAGTCCAGACCCGCAAACAGCCGGTTGGCGCGAATGGCCGACCGGGCATAACGGGAAAAGATTTCCCGCAGACGCCCGGTTTCCGCTTCTTCTTTGTTAAAGGCCCGAACGACCCGAACGCCGGTGAGATTTTCCCGCAAAACGACATTCATGCGATCCAAGATACGCTGTAACGTATCGAAGATCGCCGTCGCCCGCCCCATGATAAGAAGAGCCGATAGCAAAAGAAACACCGTGGCCCCCAAGAGGAGAAACCCCATATCCCGATGAAGACGAAAGGCAAACAAAATCCCTAAAACGCACATAAGAGGAACGGGCAGTACCATTTCCACAAAATGAACGAGGGCTCGCTGAATCACGGAGACATCACTTAAGGTGCGGGTGATCATGGAGGCGGTGCCGAAAGTTTCAAAATCGGCGGCGGAAAATTCCAGCGATTTATCGTAAACGGCCTTCCGCAGGTCGCGCCCTAAATTTGCCGCCAACTTCGCGCTGATAAAGCTTCCTAAAAGCGTCAGGCCGCCAGAAAGAAGGGCAATCCCCAGCATGAGCAGTCCGCCCTGAAGGATTTTTTCCACCGCCGCCCCCCGCACCGCTAAATTAATCATGTCA
This sequence comes from uncultured Schwartzia sp., assembly GCA_905372875.1. Taxonomy (GTDB): domain Bacteria; phylum Bacillota; class Negativicutes; order Selenomonadales; family Selenomonadaceae; genus CAJPQU01. The sequence continues at coordinate 3,450 of CAJPQU010000017.1, forward strand.
GCCGTGACCGTAGGCACCAAAAGAGAGCCCCCCACGTCGGCTAAAATAATAAGCATCAGGGCGGCACACCACCAGCGATATGGCTTCAGATAGGGCAGAAATACTTTAAGCATCATGGGGAAAAGAATCTCCTCTGTCATCTGCTGCGGCTTCGGACGCCGAAACAACGGACCGATCTCGCAACTCAGGTACCGCACAACATTATGATATACCATCACCGTCAAACGCTGTCCGGTCCTACGAAAAATCCCGACGTAAGGAATCGGTACAGAAAAAGCACGGCTTCCCTTCGGCTGCCGCGCTTTTCTTTTTTACCCCATCTCAATCTCTTGTCGCCTCAAAACGCGCTGCTTTTCCCAGCCGCGGTCACATCAGATCGTCGGAAGTCGTCTTCTTTACCTTGTGGGAAAAACCCAGAGAAGGCGCCAACGTCTCTACCATGACAAAGAATACAGGGATCAGGAAGACGCCGAGGGACGTAGCGAAAATCATGCCGCCCACGACGGCAATACCCATATTGTTGCGGGCGGCGGCCCCCGCGCCACTGGCGATGGCCAACGGCAGGCAGCCGATGATGAAGGCCAGGGAGGTCATGATGATGGGCCGCAGACGCAGACCCGCCGCTTCCACCGCCGCCTCCACGGGATCCATCCCCTTATCGGTACGAACCTTGGCGAATTCCACGATGAGGATGGCGTTCTTCGCTGCCAGACCGATGATCATGATGACCCCGATCTGCATATAAATGCTGTTTTGCTGGCTGGCCAGTTCCTCCACCAAAAGGGCCCCGAATATCCCGGTGGGCACCGTCAAAAGAACGGCGAAGGGCACGCTCCAGCTTTCGTAGAGGGCCGCCAGACAAAGGAAGACGAAGAGAAAGGCCAATCCCAAGACCTGAAGCGTCTGGCCTCCGGCCTTCTGCTCTTCCCGGCTCTGCCCCGACCATTCGATATTGAATCCCGCTGGCGCTTTTTCCCGCACAACTTCAGCGATGGCCGTCATGGCCTGTCCCGAACTGTATCCGGGCGCCGCGTTACCCTGGATTGTCACCGAGCGGGTCGCGTTGAACCGCGTGATAATGGAAGCACCGGTATTGATCCGCGGCTTTAAGAGGGTATCGAGGGGCACCAGTGTCCCCGTATTGCTTTTGACGAAGACGAATTTTGCCGCCTCTACTTCCTTGCGGTACATGGTGTCCGATTGAAGAACAACCTTGTAGCTGCGGCCAAACTGATTAAAGTCATTGACCTCATAGCCACCAAAATTTACCTGCAGGGCGGTGAACACATCTGACAGGCTGACCCCTAAATTTTTGACCTTATCCCGATCCACGTCAAACTGATAGATGGGGGAGTTGATGGAGAAGGTTGAGTAAACGCCCTGAAGCTCCGGCCGCTGATTGGCCGTTGCGATGATTTCCTGCGTAATCCTTGCCAACTCCGTGTCCGTATGCCCTGACATATCCTGCAGCTGAAGATTAAAGCCGCCGACGTTCCCTAACCCCGGGAGGGACGGCGGATTTAAGGCGATGACCGTCGCTTCGGGGACGATCTGCGCCCCCATGCCGAAGGCCCGGCCGATCTGCGCGTTGATTCCTAAATCTTTTCCGGTGCGCTTCGACCATTCCTCAAGCCCGGCAAATATGACGCCGGCATTAGACTTTGCCCCGCTGGACAGGATATCAAACCCTACGACGTTCATGACGAAGCGGACGCCCGGACTCGCCTGCAGCGCTGTCCCTAATTTCTGCATCGTTTCCGCCGTGCGGTTCAGTGACGATCCTTCGGGGAGGGAAACCGACACAACATAGTATCCCTGATCTTCCGCTGGGACGAAAGTAGACGGCACAATCCGGTAAAGAAGGCCGGTCAATACGACGACGGTCAAAAGAACAGCCGTGGCAATCTTCGCGTGGGCGATGAACCAGGACACACCGCCTAAATAACGTTTCGTCATGCGGTCAAACCAATCATTGAAGCGATGAAAGAAGCGATCCAGTACGCCCTTCTCTTCCTCCGAACGATGGGGCTTTAAGAGCAGCGCGCAGAGCGCCGGCGTCAGGGTCAGTGCAATGAAGGCAGAAAGGGCCATGGAGACCGCGATGGTCAGGGCAAACTGCTTGTAAAGGACGCCCATCATGCCGCCTAAGAAGGCCACCGGTACGAACACCGCTGCTAAAACGAAGGCGATGGCCACCACCGGTCCCTGCACTTCGTCCATGGCGATTTCTGTTGCCTCTTTCGGCGCGAGGTGCCGCTCCGTCATGTTGCGCTCCACGTTTTCGATGACGACGATAGCGTCATCCACCACGAGTCCGATGGCCAGCACCATGGCAAAGAGTGTCAGCGTATTGATGGTAAAATCTAAGAGAATAAAGGCGCCGAAGGTGGCAATCAGAGAGACCGGCACGGCCAGCATAGGGATGAGCGTCGCCCGCCAGCTCTGGAGAAACAAAAAGACAATGAGCATGACGAGGAGCAGGGCTTCCACGAAGGTATGCACGACTTCTTCCAAGGAAGACCGAATATATTCCGTAGTGTCCACGATCTCTACATATTTCATGTCCGGCGGGAAGTTCGGTTCCGCCTCGGCGATGATCTTTCGCACTCCGCTGACCGTTTCCATAGCGTTGGCGTCGCTGGTGAGCTGAACACCAAACCCGATGCCGACATACCCATTGGTCCACGATTCGACGGTATTCGACCGGGCCCCGGTCTCAATGCGGGCAATGTCCTTGAGGCGGACGAAGGAACCGTTTTCCCCCGAACGCACAACGACGTTGCCGAATTCTTCCGGCGTCGTCAGACGGCCGGAAACCTTGCCGGTATACTGCTTTTCCTGGGTAGCGGGGGCCGGCAGCTGGCCGATAGTACCCGCCGGCGCCTGCACGTTCTGTTCCCGAATGGCCGTAGTCACGTCCGACACGGTGAGGCCCAATTCTGCCAAGCGGTCGGGGTTCATCCAGACGCGCATGGAATAATCGGGGCCGAAAATATTGACGTCACCAACCCCGGGCACACGCTTGATCTGATCAATGAGGTAGATGCCGGCGTAATTTTTGAGGAATTCTCGGCTGTAGGTTCCTTCCGGCGAATAGAGGGCGCTGATGAGCGCCATGTCATTGGAGGCCTTTTTCGTCGTAACGCCGTAAGACTGCACTTCACTGGGAAGACTCGCCTGGGCGATGGCCACGTTGTTCTGGACCTTGACCGAGTCCATATCGCTGTCCGTTCCCAGCTTAAAGACCACCGACAGGGTATAGCGCCCGCTGTCATCAGCATTAGCCGACATATAATCCATGCCTTGGGTGCCGTTGACCTGCTCCTCAATGGTCTGGGCCACTGTTTCGTTGATGACGCTGGCACTCGCCCCGACATAATTCGTCGCCACGTTGACCGTCGGCGGCGAAATCTGGGGATATTGGGCGATGGGCAGGTTAAACGCCGATAAGAGGCCCAAAATCACCATCATCAGCGAGATGACGATGGCGAAGATCGGACGCTGAATAAAGAACTTAGGCAAAATGTACCCCCCTTACGACTGCGCCGTCGTCTTTTCCGTCGGGGCAGCATTGAGCGTAAAGCCCATCTCCTCCGGCGTTACCATGGTGACGTTCATATCCATGCCGGCCTGAAGCTTCGTGAGACCTTCCACCACCACCACATCGCCGGGATTAACGCCGCTGCGGATGATGTAATAACTGCCGATCTGCTCCCCTAATTCCACGTTGCGGGTCTCCGATTTATTATCGGCGCCCACCACAATCACAAAGGTCTTATCCAGAATCTGCTGAATGGCGCGCTGGGGAACAAGAATCGCGTTGGGCACCACTTCGCCGCCGAGGCGCACCCGGGCAAACATCCCCGGCAGCAGCATTCCATTGGGATTGGCAAAGAGGGCCTTCACGGTCAGCGTTCCCGTGTTGGAGGCGAGAGCCCGGTCCGCCTGCACCAATTTCCCTGTGATGGGATATTCCCGGCCATTGGAAAGGGTGATGGTCACCGTGGCATTCTCCATGCTGCCGGAATTCAGCTCATGCAGCCGTAAAAAGGCCAAATACTGTGTCTCGGAAATGCTGAACTGCACATAAACCGGATCCACCGATCCCACGGTCACCAGCACCGTCTGTCCCGCGTTAGCGTAAGTGCCGACGGCCACATCATTGACGTCCAGACGGCCGTTCAAGGGCGCGTACACCGTAGTATCGTCAAAATTCTCCTGCGCCCGCTTCAAGAGGGCCGCGTTGGCCGCCACCATCGCCTCGTACTCATGCACTCTGGCGCGCTGGGTCGTGACCGTCTGTTCGGCAATGGCCGCCGACGCTAAGAGTTCCTCATCCCGCTGCAAGTCGATGCGGGCGTTATTGAGCGTAGCCTCCGACTGGGCCAGCGTCGCCTGGGCCGACAGCACCGCTGATTCATACTGACGGGAATCAATGCGATAAAGGGGGTCCCCTTCCCGGACAAACTGACCGCCGGTACAGAATTTCTCCACGATCGTTCCCGAGACCCGGGGCAGTATCCTGACTTCATCAAACCCCTGCACCTGTCCGGCGTACTCCGACGATAGCGGCGTATCCTGCTGGAGAACCGTCATTGCTTTGACGGCTACCCCGCTGCCGGCACGATCTCCGCCGCTGCCGCAGCCGCCCAGCAGCGTTCCCACCGCTATGAAACCTGCCAAAGCGAGTCCCAGCCTCTTTCCTTTCGCCTTGAAAAACAAAATAAAAGCCCTCCTTACAGCCGCGGCGCTGTCAGTCAGGTACGCACCGCACCGAAAATATTGCCGTTAAAAAGAAAATAGTAAATAATTATTTACTATCCGTGAGTAATATATTATACTTTTAAGCAAAAGTCAAGACGTGTCATCTGTGGGGAACACCGTTCCCGCGATCAACAAGGAGTGTATCATGGAAAGTCACGAATACGAGATCCTGTCCGAAACCCTCATGGGCATCGTCGTCGCCATTCATCGCAATTTCTTCCGTCAGATGAGACTCCCCCTACCCATCAATCAGTTTTCCGTCCTCAAGGTATTGGATAATGAGGGGCCGCTCACCGGGCGCGACGTGGGAGAGATGTTAGCCATCTCCAAGCAGCAGCTCTCCCCCATCTTGGATAAGTTAGAAAAAAATGCCTGTATCCTCCGCCGTCCCATGCCCTCTGACCGACGCTTCATCGAAATTTCTCTCACCGACGAAGGGCGGCAGATCATCGCGTCCTTTGATGAAATACTGCGCCAGCGTATTGAGCGCGATCTGCGCACCCTTTCCGAGGCGCAGGTCGCTGCTGTCACAGCATCCACCGCCACCCTGCGGAAATTTCTTGATCATTTGGCAGTAACGCCGCTGCCTCCCCGCTGAGAGGGAACTACATAAAGAGAGGCTTTCCCTATTCTACGGGAAAGCCTCTCTTTATATGCTATTGCCCACTCGGCGCCTCGGCGCCTCGGCCTCGTCAGTCGATATCGATGGCCTCCAAGTCGTCAGGTACATAAATGGGGCCATGGTAGAATTCCTGCGCCTCTTCGGTGTAAAGTGCTTTTCTTCGGGGCAAGGTTTCATCCTCTGTGTGATAGAGAACTAAGTGCTTGACCTGAAGGCTCTCGGCCCGCTGCGCCGCTTCCTTTACCGTACTGTGATGCTTTTCGTAGGGCTTAAATCGGTCGCGATCCGCATGGCGGCAGAACGCCTCAGAAAGCAGCCAATCCGCCCGCTCCGCGTAGACGCGATTATGCTCATCATAAGGTTCGTCCCCCAGACAGACCAGCGTCCGCCGATTGGGAAAACGCAGGCGATAGCCGAATTGTTTGGCCTTGGAGGACATCACATCGAACGCCGTCAGCTTCATGCCTAAAAAATACACTTCCTCCCCGTTTCGCATCTCATGCAGCAGAATGCGCTTCCCTAAATGGGCCAGATCCTGTTTGGTCAAGAGAAGCTCCGCCATCATCTCAATGATCTGAAGGGCCACGCTGTGGCAGTAGATATGGAACTCACCCCCGTAGATGTCCTCGTTCATCAGGGCAGCGATCCGGCGCAGCACCCAGATCACCCCCACGATATGATCCGTATGACCATGGGTGACGAACATGTAATGAAGATGCTCAAAATCCGCCTGCACCCGCTTCATCTGCCGCAGAATGCCGTTACCGCCCCCCGCGTCGGTGAGGAAATATTCTCCCTCGGGGGTCTTAACTAAAAAACAGGTATTGTAGCATTCCGTAGCCATCGCTTCCCCGGTGCCCAATAAGATGAGCTGCCGATGCTCCATGCCTTTTCCCCTCCAAAATAAAGCGCCCTGTCTTATGCACGACTTGCGTGCCAAGACAAGGCGCTGCCCCTGCGTTTTTTACCGAACGAGTTTGTCCAGCGCCTGCTGCGCCGCGTGCTGTTCCGCCGCTTTTTTGCTGTGGCCGATCCCTACGCCGTAGGCAAGGCCGTTGATCCGCACTGCCACCTTAAATTCCTTGGCATGATCCGGCCCCACCGCCGCCAACAGTTCATAGACGATATGTTGGCCAGGATGACGCTGAATGTTCTCCTGCAAAGCAGTCTTGTAGTCCTTAATATTCTGACCGTGCTCCACTTCCAAGAGTTCTTCTTTCAGCTGAGAAACCACGTAACCGGAGGCTGTTTCCCACCCTTGATCCAAGTACAGTGCCCCGATAACGGCCTCAAAAGCGTCCGCTAAAATGGAAGGCCGATGATTGCCCCCGGTGACCAATTCTCCGCGGCCCAAAAGTAAATAGTCTCCTAAATTCACTTCCGAAGCCCGCCGGTGAAGAGCCGCTTCACAAACCACCGAGGCCCGGGCCTTGGTGAGATCCCCTTCGGGCAGTTCTGGAAAGCGCCGAAAGAGATAGGTGCTGGTTGCCAGCTCCAGTACCGCGTCCCCTAAAAATTCCAACCGCTCGTTATGAACGACCTTCTGGCGAACGGCTTCATTAGCGTAAGACGTATGGGTCAGGGCCTGATCCAAAAGCGACAGTTCCTGAAAAGCGATGCCCAAGCGCGCCGACAGTTCTTCCAGCGCTTTTTGCCGCTTCGCCGTCAACCCGCGCGCCATGATCACTCCGCAAACTTTTTCAGGACGAGACAGGCATTGTGTCCGCCAAACCCGAAATTATTGGAAATCGCCGCTCGCACATGATGAGGCCGTGCCTGATTGGGAACGTAGTCCAAATCCAAGCCCTCTTCTAAATCCGGTTCGGTGAAATTGATGGTGGGAGGGAGCATGTCATTTTGTACCGCCAAAGCGGTGGCGATGGCTTCTACCCCTCCGGCTGCCCCCAGAAGATGGCCGGTCATGGATTTTATGGAGCTGATGGGGACTTCCTTCGCCCGAGCGCCAAAAACCGTTTTGCAGGCTTCCGTTTCCCCCAAATCGTTCATGTGGGTAGAGGTTCCGTGGGCGTTGACATAGTCGATATCCTCCGGCGTCATACCGGCGTCGGCGATGGCCAGCGCCATGCACTTGGCCTGAAATTCCCCGTGGGGTGCCGGGCTGGTGATATGATAGGCGTCGGAATTGATGCCGTACCCCGCCACTTCCGCGTAAACCTTAGCGCCACGCTTTTCGGCATGTTCCAAGGTTTCTAACACCACGACTCCGGCCCCCTCGCCCATAACGAAGCCGCTGCGCCCTTTACAGAAGGGACGCGAGGCGTGCGCCGGATCGTCATTATGATCGGTACAGAGCGCTTTCATGGATACAAAACCGGCCACCGCCGCCTGAGAAATGCTGGCCTCCGTACCGCCCGCCAGCATGACATCCGCCGCCCCCGCCTGAAGAACGCGATAAGCGTCGCCAATGCAGTTTGCCCCCGTAGCGCAGGCCGTGACATTGCAGCTCGACGGCCCATGGAGGTGGAAGGCGATAGCCGTATGTGCCGCCGCCATGTTGGCGATCATCATAGGAATGAAAAAAGGACTGATGAGGCGCGGCCCCTTGGAGAAGAGCTTTTCATACTGCGCATGCATCGTTTCGATCCCGCCGATACCGGAGCCGATATAGGTCCCGATGCGCTCCCGGTTTTCTTTCTCCAGATCGAGCGCCGCATCCTCCATCGCCATGGCTGACGCCGCCAGCGCGAACTGTGCATAGCGATCCATGCGTTTCGCTTCTTTTTTGTCAATGTACACCGCCGGATCGAAATCGCGCACTTCTCCGGCGATCTGCGCGCCATAATCGGCCGCGTCAAACCGGCTGATCCGCTCGATCCCGTTTTTCCCCGCCAAAAGCGCCTGCCAGAACGTATCCCGGCCAGTGCCGATGGGCGTGATCACGCCGATGCCGGTCACAACTACCCGATTCGCCAATCCCAACACCTCTCCAATCTAATTCGCCACGGCAATCTCTGCCAAAAGCTGATCAAAAATTTCCTTCACTGGCAGGATCTTCCTGATTTTGGAGATATACTCTCCGGTAAAGACCAACCCCGTGTCCACATCACCCTGCTGCGCCCGAATGAGGGAGCGGATGATGCAGAAATTGTGCTTACATGCCTTGAGACAGTTGTCGCAGACCGTCGGCGGCACATTCCCTACCATGATGCGTTCGGCGAAAGGATTGCGTACCGCCCGCCCCGGCAAGCCCACCGGGCTGTGGATGACCACTACGTCCTCCGGCTTTGATTTCAGATAGAATTCCTTCAGCATCGGGGCGGAATTTGCCTCGGCACTGGTAGCGAACCGCGATCCCATCTGGACGCCGCTCGCTCCCATTTTTATCAAATCAACAACGTCCTGCCCATGGAGTACGCCCCCCGCGGCGATGACGGGAATGTCTACCGCCGCGCAAATGTCGGGAATAAGCTCCCGTATGGAAGAAGACGTCCCCAAGTGGCCCCCGGCCTCTTTGCCTTCGACGACAATGGCCGTCGCACCAAGCCGTTGTGATATTTTCGCTAATTTAACGGACGATACGATCGGAACGATCGGCGTCCCCGATTCCTTACCCAGACCGAACATGTCCCGGGAAAACCCGGCGCCTGCCACCACCACATCAATACCTTCGTCGATGGCCGTCTTTACGACTTCGGTGAATTTGCTGGCCGCCACCATGATATTGATGCCGACAATGCCCGAAGTCAGCGACTTCGCGAGTCGAATCTCATAACGGAGTTCATTCTCGGACATGCCGGAAGCCGCAATGAGACCAATGCCGCCCTGATTCGCCACCGCCGCCGCCAATCGCGCCGTGGAAAGACGAATCGCCATACCGCCTTGTATAATTGGCACCTTGGCGACCTTGCTGCCGATCCTGAGTTCTGGAAGTTTCAAATGCAACTCCTCCCATCCGTCCGCCCTACCTTAGGAAGTACTGATAAATTCAGTACCGCCATCTTAGCGCATCTTTTCCGCTCTCTCTGCGTCGACAAATCCTCCGCATAGTTGCCCTATGCATTCGGTTTATCTCCTTGACAGGACGAAGAATCCGCGCCAATCTGACGGACTTCATTTTATCAGTGCTACCTTAGAAAGTCCCGTGAAGTAACATCACGGGACTGTTCTATCAGGAAGGTACGGGAATCAGGATCATTTTTCCTTATTCTGGTCAATATAGGTAACTACGTCCTGGACTGTTTTGATCTTCTCCGCCGCTTCGTCAGGAATCTCAATCCCAAATTCTTCCTCGAATGCCATGATAAGCTCAACAATATCCAGAGAATCAGCGCCCAAATCGTCAATAAAGGTGGATTCCAGCGTGACTTCGTCCGCCTCGACTCCTAATTGCTCAACTACAATGTCTCTGACTTTGTCAAAAGTTGCCATGTCGTTCACCTCCCTCCGAGAAATCTGTTACTCTTGTTATATCACATAACCATTCCGCCGTCCACCTTGAGGACCTGCCCCGTGATGTAGGCCGCTTGGTCAGAAGCTAAGAAGAGCGCCGCCTTCGCCACGTCGGCCGGCTCGCCGGCTCGCCCCAGTGGGATCTCTGCCAGCATGGCCTCTTTCACTTTATCCGGCAAAACGTCCGTCATATCCGAGCGGATGAAGCCCGGCGCGATAGCGTTCACCGTAATCCCCCGGCTGGCCAATTCTTTGGCCATAGCTTTGGTAAAGCCGATGACGCCCGCCTTGGCCGCCGCATAATTCGCCTGGCTGGCGTTGCCGGTAACCCCCACCACCGAAGCCATATTGACGATGCGCCCGTAGCGTTTCTTCATCATGAACTTTGATACGGCTTTTGTGCAGAGAAATACGCCCTTGAGGTTCGTATTGAGCACCGCGTCCCAATCCTCTTCCTTCATGCGAAGAAGCAGGCCGTCCCGGGTGATACCCGCATTATTGACCAGGATATCAATGCTTCCGAAAGCTTCCGTCACGGTCTTCACCATGTCCTCCACCGCGTTTTCATCCGAAACATCGGCGGGAACGAGGATGGCTTTTCCCCCGGCACTTTCGATCTCGGCACGTACGGCCTCCGCTGCCGCCACGTTCCCGGCGAAATTCAAGGCCACGGACGCACCCTCCGCCGCGAAGGCCAGGGCTACCGCGCGGCCGATTCCCCGGGAGGCCCCCGTCACAAGGGCGTGCCTGCCGTCAAGAAGCATATTATCTGACCTCCTTCAAAGTGTCAAGGGTTTTTTCTAACGAAACTGGATTTTCTACGTTCATATTCTTCAGCGTCCGATCAATCCGCTTATTGAATCCGCAAAGAGTTTTGCCCGGCCCTGCTTCCACGAAATGTGTCGTGCCGAAAGCGACCATCGCGGCCACACAGTCCTCCCATTTCACAGGATGGTCGGCCTGCTTAACCAGATTCTCTTTGATCTCCGCCGCCTTGCTTTCCAGTTCTCCCGTATAATTAGAAACCACGGGGAAGGCCGCGTCGTGAATCTCCACCTTGTCTAATTCCGCCGCCAATTTCCGGGCAGCCGGCGCCATCAGCGTGCTGTGGAAGGGAGCGCTCACCGGCAGGATGACGCATTTCGCCGCCCCCGCCGCGGAAAGTGCTTCCGTGGCCTTCTCCACCCCCGCTTTGGCTCCGGCGATGACCGTCTGCCCCGGGCAGTTGAAATTGACCGCCTGTACCGGCGATTCTCGGGAAATCTCTTCACAAACGGCCACGATTTTATCACGTTCCAAGCCTAACACCGCTGCCATGGCGCCTTCTCCCACGGGAACGGCCTCCTGCATGAAAGCGCCGCGCTTATGCACGAGCCGCACCGCGTCCTGAAAGTCCAGCACGCCGGCCAGGACCAGCGCTGAATATTCCCCTAAGCTGTGGCCGGCCGCCACCTCAGGCATAATCCCCCGTTCCCTTAAAAGAGACGCCGCGATGACGCTGACCGTCAGAATAGCCGGTTGGGTGTTCGCCGTCAGGGTCAGTTCCTCCGCCGGGCCTTCGAAACAGAGTTTGCGAATGGAATAGCCTAACGCCTCGTCCGCTTCATCAAAAAGTTTTTTACCAAGGTCGTACCCCTCATAAAACTCCTTGCCCATGCCTACCGTCTGAGCGCCCTGTCCCGGAAAAACAAACGCTAATTTCCCCATGCACAATCCTCCTCGCCCGTTACCGCAAATTCTCCTGCACCGCCTCCAAAACATGGGGGATGCCCTTCACCAGATTCTGAATAATATCCTCCACCGATTCGATCTCGGAGAGCATCCCCGAGATCTGGCCGATCATCACCGACCCCATCTCCACGTCGCCCTCTCGGGCCGCCAGCCGCAAGGTGCCCAAGCCCAGCTTTTCCAACTCTTCTATGGGAGCGCCGTGGCTCTCCCGATCCAGATAAATGCGTGACAGCTTATTTTGCAGGACCCGCGCCGGATGCCCGGTGGCCCTTCCCGTAATGACCGTGGACCGATCCCGGGCTTTTAAGACCATGTTTTTATAATTCTCGTGGGCAATACATTCTTTGGAGAGGACAAACCGGGAACCCATCTGAACCGCTTTCGCGCCTAAAGAGAAAGCCGCGCAGATCCCCCGGGAATCACCGATGCCGCCGGCGGCGATGACCGGTACTTCCACCGCGTCTACCACTTGCGGCACCAAGGGCAGCGTCGCGATTTCACCGATGTGTCCGCCGCTCTCCATGCCTTCGGCGATGATGGCGTCAACCCCGGTGCGGGCCAACCGTTTAGCCAAGGCCACCGAGGCCACCACCGGAATCACTTTAGAACCGATGGCCTTTAACGCAGGGATGTACTCTCCCGGATTGCCGGCTCCCGTCGTCACCACCGGTACCCTTTCCTCCACAACGACCTGCATGACTTCCTTGACGAAGGGGGACATGAGCATGATATTGACGCCGAAGGGCTTGTCCGTCGCCGCTTTTGTCTTTTGAATCTCGGCCCGCAGCACATCCGGCGGCATGTGGCCTGCGCCGATGATGCCAAGCCCCCCCGCGTTGGATACAGCGGAGGCCAGCTCCGCCGTGCCCAGCCATGCCATGCCGCCTTGGAATATCGGATATTTGATTTGCAGCAGCTTACAAACCACATTTTCTTCAAACATTATAAATCCTCCTTAGCCCACTTCATAATGCAGGATGCCCAAGTCAGTCCGGCACCGAAGCCGGCCATCGCCACGATATCGCCTTTTTTAAATCGTCCTTCCCCCGCGGCCTCCGCTAATGCCATGGGGATGGAACCGGCCGATACGTTGCCATATTTTTCAATATTTATTATAACCTTTTCCAGCGGCATGGCAAGCCGTTTAGCCGCGGAACGGATGATGCGCGTATTGGCCTGATGGGGGACCAGCCAATCGATGTCCGCTGCCGTGATCCCCGCCCGCTCCATGGAACGCTGGAGCGTCGCCGGCATAGCCCGGACGGCGAATTTAAAGACCTCCGGCCCGTCCATATGAATGCGGTTCAATCGCTTGGCGATGGTCTCTTCCGTGATCATACAGCGGCTGCCGCTGGCAGGAATACCCAAATAATCCGCCCCCGAACCGTCACTGCCTAAGTCAAAGGAAAGCATCCCGTACCCCGGCTCCACCGGCCCGTATACCGCCGCACCGGCCCCGTCGCCAAAGAGGACACAAGTATTTCGATCTTGCCAGTCCACATATTTCGAAAGCGTTTCGCCGCCGATGACCAAGACCCGGCGGTACGCCCCCGCTGTGATAAACTGCACCGCCACGGTAGAAGCGTAGACAAAGCCGGAACAGGCGGCCGAGAGATCAAAGGCCGCGGCGTGCTTGGCCCCTAAGCGGTTTTGTACCACGGAAGCCGCGGAAGGGCATACACAGTCGGCGGTAAGAGTGGCAAAAATGATAAGGTCCAAATCCTCCGCTGCGACGCCCGCGTCCGAAAGCGCTTTTTTCGCCGCCCGGCAGGCCAGTTCCGACACCGGCGTTTCTTCCGGCGCAATGCGCCGCTCCCGGATCCCGGTACGCTCTACGATCCACTCATCGCTGGTATCTACCATTTTTTCCAAATCGAAATTCGTTAAGACACGCTCCGGCACATAGAATCCTGTTCCCAAGATTCCGGCGTCAATTTTCTTCGACGTCATTGCGCAGCATCTCCTCCTTCACGATCGCATCGCGTATCCTGTCTAAAACCTTACTCCTGGCGAAATCGTTCGCCACCCGGATCGCACTGCAAATCGCCTTAGCGTTGGACGAGCCGTGACTGATAATACAGCAGCCGTCAACACCCAAAAGGGGCGCTCCCCCGTATTCGGTAACATCTAATTTCTTCGCCAATCGCATGAGGGCCGGCTTAATGAGAAACGCCCCCAATTTCGTAAAAAATCCGCTCCCCTTCACCTCGTCCTTGACCAAGCGTCCAATGGTTTTCGCCAACCCTTCGCCGAACTTCAGGACCACGTTTCCCACGAAGCCGTCGCAGACCACCACATCGAAATTCCCTTTCGGCACATCCCGTCCTTCGGCATTCCCCACGAAATTCACCGTAGTCATGCTTTGCAGAAGGGGATACGTTTCTTTGACGAGCTCGTCGCCTTTCGTTTCCTCCTCGCCGATATTGAGAAGCCCTACTCGGGGTTCTTCCGCCCCGAAGATCAGCTCCGAATAAATGGACCCCATCAGAGCGCTCTGCAAAAGATGGAGCGGTTTGGAATCCACGTTGGCCCCCGAATCCAAAAGCAGCGTTACGCCTTTGGGCGTGGGAATCGGCGTGGCGATGGCCGGACGCTTAATCCCTCGGATTCGCTTTAAGATGAGCTGCGCCGCCGTCACCGCTGCGCCGGTACTACCGGCCGAAATCACCGCATCGCATACACCGTCACGCACGAGGCGCGTCGCTACCACCACCGACGAATCCTTTTTCTGACGCACTGCGTCCGCAGGATGCTCATCCATACCGATGACCTCGCTGGCCGGGTGAACGGTGATGGGCAGCTTCTTCCAGTCCCGTTCCTTATCAAGGAGGGAACGCAGCCGTGCCTCATTCCCGACCAGGACGATTTCACAGTCGATGGTCTTAGCGGCCCGAAGCGCCCCGAACACGATCTGTTCCGGCGCAAAATCTCCGCCCATAGCGTCTACCGCAATCTTCATCAGGAATCCCTTCTATCCCCTTTGCCCCGAAGGAAAACTGCCGCCTCGTCCCTGCAAAAATATCGGACAGCGCAGCCTTCTCTTTTCCTTTTCAGCAACCATAGTGAAATATTATATCGGCTTTTCAGGGAAAATGCAAGCAAAAAGAGAGCAGGCAAAACCCTGCTCTCTTTCGATCAATCTTATTCACCCTGGGCAATAACTTCTTTGCCGTCATAGTAACCGCATTCCATACAGACATGATGCGGCATCTTCGGCTCATGGCACTGGGGGCAAAGCACATAGCCCGGCGCAGTCAGTTTCCAAGTCGAACGGCGCGAATCGCGGCGAGCCTTCGACAGTTTACGCTTTGGCGCTGCCATTGGGGTACACCTCCTTAAGAATCCACCTATCTTCTCAATCGTCTTGTTTTAACAAATTCGCTAACGCGGCCAGCCGCGGATCTATCGAGCGGCGGTCGCAGCCGCAATCGCCCCGGTTAAGATCCGCGCCGCAGCGAGGACAAAGGCCCCGGCAGTCGTCGCGGCAGAGATTGCGCAGCGGCTGTACCGTGAGGATCGTATCCCGCACCAAAGGCGCGATATCAATCGCTTCGTCCGTAAATCGCTCCACGCCGTCCTCTTGGGGATCGCCTTCGCGGTATCGCACAAAATCCTCCCCGAAAGGATAGGCCTGCGGCTGAGAAAATGTTCCCAAGCAGCGATCGCAAACGAAGGAGCGAAGAACGCGAACCGCGCCTTCTACCCGATAGGACCGACCTGTATTGACGCACGTTCCAGACACAGCAATCTCTCCCGCGAGGACGGCATTTTCCGGCGCCGCATCCAGCGCGTCGGCCGTCGTCTGAAAGTGAAACTCTGCCTGTGCTCCCAAGGGCGCCAAGGCGCCACTAAGCTTTATCAACATCCCCATCCGGCATCAACCTCAATCTATTATAGCGACCGCCCCCAGCCTTGTCAAGAAACTTTGTCGGCATGGCAGCGCCTTGGCCTACAGCTTTCCTATGTCTAATGAATGGCTTTTTTTCGCACCCGACCGCCCACGATATCGTGAATCTGATGGATGGTGACGAAAGCCTCCGGATCTTCTTCTAAGATTACCTCTTTGAGCTTCCCCAGTTCCAGCCGGGTGACCACCGAGTAAAGGATCTCCCGATCCTCGCCGGAATAGCCGCCCGCGCCATGGAGAATGGTCACGCCGCGCCCCAGCCGGTGAAGAAGGGCCTCGGCCACTTCTTCGTTATGATGCGTGACAATCATGACGGCGTAGGATTCATCCAGTCCTTTCAGCACCACGTCGATCATCTTGGCGATGACAAAATAGGCCACGAGAGAATACATGGCTTTATCCCAGCCAAAGAGAAATCCCGCGGCCGAAAGGATGAACAGATTGATAAACATGACCACTTCGCCCACGGAAAACACTGTCCGGCGATCCAAAATAATGGCCACGATCTCTGTCCCGTCGAGGGAGCCTCCAGCCCGCATAATGAGGCCCACTCCAATGCCGTCAATGATCCCGCCGAAAATGGCCGCCAAAAAGAAATCTTCGGTAATCCGAGGCACCGGGGCAAAGACTTCTGACCACAGGGACAGGCAGAGGATTGCTACCGCTGTGGCCACGACGAAGCTCCGACCAAGCTGCCGGTAGCCAATATAGAGAAAGGGAAGATTCAGCCCTACCAGGAAAACACCCAGCGGCATGCCGGTGACCGCCGACATCATGATGGAAACGCCCACCACGCCGCCGTCGATGATCTGATTGGGAATGAGAAATATCTCTAATCCTGCGGCGGCAATAACAGCGCCCACAACGATCGTCAGATATTTTCCGAAATGGCTCCGCAGGGTACGCGGTGGACGCTTAGGGGACGACGCCGGAAAAATTTTGGGTGAGACCGCTGCTGCTTTTTCTTCCATAGATTCTCCTCTCTTTCGTATGCCGCTCCTAAATCGTGCCTTCTGCTCCCTCACGCTTCGTTGCTCTGTCTGGACGCAAAATAATGCGCGGGGCA
>CAJPQU010000018.1 GCA_905372875.1 uncultured Schwartzia sp.
CGGATCGCAGCCGCTAAATCGCCGTTGCCCGGGGTGGACAACGACACTTTATTGTTGCTGATAAAGCGAAACGCGATATGAGGATTGGCCAGCGCCTGCCGGACGACACACTCGTTGATTTTCTGCCCTTCGGTATGGGTTGTCTTCATAAATTTTTTTCGGGCCGGCGTATTGAAAAAGAGATCCTCCACCTTAACGGTAGTGCCCACCCGGCATCCGATCTCCCCCTGCTCTTTTCCTTCGCCACCGGCCATTTTTATGCTTGTCCCCAACTCATTCTCTTCCCGCCGGGTCTGCAGGGAAAAACGTGACACGGCCGCAATAGTAGCCAAGGCCTCACCGCGAAAGCCAAGTGTAGATACGGCAATCAAGTCTTCCGCCTTGCGTATCTTGCTCGTGGCATGGCGTTCGACAGCCAAAGCCGCGTCGTCCCTGTCCATGCCGCAGCCGTCGTCTGTCACCCGCATAAAGCTGGTACCTCCAGCCATGATCTCCACTTCGATATGCTTAGCACCGGCGTCGATAGCGTTTTCCAAAAGCTCCTTTATCACCGAGGCAGGACGCTCCACCACTTCCCCGGCGGCAATCTGATTGATGGTATTTTCATCGAGAACATGGATACGGCTCATGTTTTCCCCGCCTCCTCTCTGGCCTGATTTTGCAGTTTGTACAAGGCATTCATCGCCTCCAAGGGGGTCATCGTCATGACATCCAGGGAGAGAATCGCAGCGCTCAAAGACGACGTAAAAAGAGACTCCATCGCCGCCTGGGGGGGTGATGCAGCAGCTTTTTCTTCCCGTTCCATCAGGCAGGCCGCACCTTCCTTTTCCGCTTCCAAAGCGTCTAAGATGACTTGCGCCCGTTGGGTGACGGAATTCGGCAGCCCAGCCAGGCGAGCGACGTGGATACCGTAGGATTTATCGGCACTCCCGGCGACAATGCGCCGGAGAAACACCACCTTCGTGCCACGTTCCTTTACGGCGACGCAATAGTTTTTGATATGTTCACTCTCTAAATCCGTCAGTTCGTGATAATGGGTGGCAAAGAGGGTCTTAGCGTGTATGTGATCCCGAATGTATTCCACCACCGCCCGAGCGATGCTCATGCCGTCAAAAGTACTCGTTCCCCGCCCAATCTCATCCAAAATGATCAGACTATTTTTGGTCGCATACTTTAATATTTGGGCCACCTCGTTCATCTCCACCATGAAGGTGCTCTGACCACTGACTAAATCATCGCTGGCCCCGATGCGGGTGAATATCCGATCCACCGGTGAAATGGCTGCCTCCCGAGCCGGAACAAAGCTCCCCACTTGGGCCATCAGAGTTAAAAGTGCCGTCTGGCGCATATAGGTTGACTTTCCCGCCATATTCGGACCGGTAATGAGTAGGATTTCCCCTTCCGCATGATTCAGTGTCGCGTCGTTGGGCACAAAAAGATCCTGGGTCAGGATCCGCTCTACCAAGGGATGGCGACCATCTTTGATACGGATTTCACCATTATCCAAAAGCTGCGGGCGGATATAGTTATGGGCGGCAGCAGCTTCCGCCAAACCAGTCAGCACATCCACCTGGGCGATCGCCCGGGCTGTTTGCTGGATGCTTGCCAGCTCTTTGACTAATATCTCCCTCAGTTCCATAAAAAGATTGTATTCTAAATTGACAATCTTTTCCTGCGCCCCTAAGATCTTTGTCTCAAACTCTTTCAATTCTTCCGTAATGTACCGTTCGGCGTTGGCCAGCGTCTGTTTGCGTACATAATTCGCCGGAACCAACTCCCGGCCACTGTGGCGAACCTCGATATAATAACCGAAAACTTTATTATAGCCGATCTTAAGGGTTTTAATGCCAGTTCGCGTCTTCTCCCGCTCTTCCATTTCCTGAAGAAGCTGCTTGCTGTCGTGCGCCATCCGGCGATATTCATCCAACTCCGCGTGATAGCCGGGACGAATGATACCGCCCTCCCGCACGGAGGCGCCCGGTTCATCCACGATAGCCCGCGACAAGAGTGTGGCCAACTCATCGTACAATTCGATATTATCGTGTCCAGATCGAAGCAGCGCCGCTTGACGCTCGGCCAAGAGAAATTTGATGCGGGGAAGCGCCTGAAAGGAAATCTTTAAAGCAACCAGATCTCGGGCATTGGCCGTCCCGACCTCCACTCGGGTCAAAAGCCGTTCAAAATCGTAAATAACCTTGCAGCTCTCCCTAAGGTCTTGCCGAAGTGCAAAATCCTCCGCTAATTCCGCCACAGCATCCAAGCGTTGATTAATCTGAACGAGGGAAAGCAGTGGATGTTCCAGCCATTTCTTTAAGAGACGGCTTCCCATAGCCGTCTCCGTGTAATCCAGAACATCCAAGAGGGTATTCTTTTTGCCACCATCCCGCAAATTCCGTGTAATTTCCAAATTCCGCAAGGTATTGGCATCCAACACCAAATTCTCACCGGAATCGAGGAACAACAATCGATTCAGATGACTCAGATCCGTCCTGACCGTATCGTGAAGATAAGCCAGAAGCGTTGCCATCGCAATGCGCGCCGCTTCTTCGTTCGGCCATTCGTTAGCCGGAAAATGACGGCTCAGCCATTCCTTTACCCCCGTAGTCGTCGCCGAAAGTCTCGTGAGAGAGCAGTCCGGCAATCGCAGCTTCAGGAAAGCGTCAAGGTCCTCGCGGCCCGAAAACTCTCCCGCCAACAAAAGTTCAGGCATCATCAGGCGGTACAGTTCATCCTGGAGCAGCATCTGCCGATTATCCCCCTGATATATCCCGTAGAAGCACTCCCCCGTCGAAATATCGGCCCCCGACAGGACCAATACCTCACCTTCCTCGTAAAGCAACGCGATATAATTATTCTGCGTTTCGGAAAGAGCATTCTCCGAAAGGATCGTCCCCGGCGTCACGATCTTAATCACTTCACGCTTCGTAAGGCCCGGCGCTTTGGGATCACCGATCTGTTCAGCGATAGCTACCTTATAGCCCTTACGAATAAGACGGGTAATATATGTCTCCGCCGCGTGATAGGGAATCCCGCACATCGGTGCCTGGCCCACATCGCCGCTGCGGCTGGTAAGAGTCAGCCCCAGTTCTCGGGAAGCGATACGTGCGTCCTCAAAAAACATTTCATAAAAATCGCCCAGACGAAAGAAGAGAATCTCCTCCGGATGCTGTTCTTTCGTAGCACGATATTGCTGCATCATCGGGGTCATTTCCATGTCTCTTTGTTCTCCTCGTCGGTTCCTCTCATCGCACCACCTCTCACGATGATACTGATGAAACGGCCGTTTGCCAACACTGAAAACTCTTTTCAAATAGATATTATAGGGGATAATCCAAACAAAAGCAAAGGCGCGCGACTCTGCTTCGTCGCACGCCTGATCCGTCAGATGGTGCGCTCGGGCAGAGTCGAACTGCCGCTTTCAGCTCCGGAGGCTAACGTCCTATCCACTGGACTACGAGCGCTTCATAACATGGTAAGTAGTATAGCACACCTTCATAGACTTGTCCAACTCGCCCAATAGGCGATTTCAAACTTGGAATTTCTTAGTTTCCTGATTCAGTCCTTCCGCTAAATTCGACAAATGCCGCGAAGAAGCTGCGATCTCTTCCATGGAAGCGGATTGCTCCTCCGTGGCCGCGGACACGCTCTGGGCATGATCCGAATTTTTCGTACTGGTTTCCTGAATAGAAGCAACCTGCGCGTCTACTACTTGCGTTTCCGTAGCCATCTGCTGAATGCCCGCCGTGATTTCCCCAATGCCTTTCTCTAAGGTTTCAATGGAGGCGAAGATCGCCTGGAAGCCTTCGTCCGCTGCCCGGACGGAAATCAGTCCCTGCGCAACGCTTTCTGCGCCCTCACCACTGGCAGCAACGGCTTTCCCCATATCCTTTTGAATCGCGCCGACTAAATCGGCAATCTGCTGGGTAGACATTGCCGATTGTTCAGCTAATTTTCTCACTTCGTCGGCTACCACAGCGAAACCGCGCCCGGCTTCCCCGGCACGAGCTGCCTCAATGGCCGCATTGAGAGCCAGAAGATTTGTCTGCCCCGCGATGCCGGAAATCATGGTCACAATCTCGCTGATCTTCTGTGACCCATCTTTTAAGGCGTCAATGGCAGCAGTAATCGTCTTAGAACCATCCTCAATATGTTCCATGTAGCGCACTACATCGTCAACCGCTTTACGTCCTTCGCCTGCTTTCAAAGAGGCTTCCGTTGCCGCCTGAGAGACGGCTTTCGCTTTTTGCGCCATATTTCCAGCGCGTTCAGCAATTGTTCCGGCAGCCTGACCGGCGGAAACTGCCGCTGACGATTGATCTTCAATCCCCCCAGCGATCTCGGTAATGGAAACAGCCACACTGTTAGAGGCTTCTGCCGACTGCTCGGAAGCTGTATGAAGCGCGGTAGCCGCATTTGATAATTCTTCGGAATTTTTCTGGATGTTCTGAATGAGAAGGCGCATCGTGCGACGCATGCGGTCGAAGCCGGCAGCCAGCGTACCAATCTCATCCTGCGTGTCTATGGCAATCGCTTTCTCCCGCAAATCACCCCGATTAATGTTATCGCTGGCTGCCAGGAGCGTCCGTAAATTACTGCCCATTCTCCCTGCCATGACGGCCACAACAACGGAGATGACAACGAGGATCACGAGAGTCAAAATTCCCAACACCTTAAGCAGTTTTATCGATCCGGCCGCCACTTCTTCCTCAGGCGCCACCGCGACCGCTACCCAAGTACGGCCTGAGAGTTTTATTGATGTGAGGACACCCATCATATCCCGGCCGGTAGATTGCTTATAGCTAAGAAAAACCGCATCGTCAGAAGTCAATGCCGTCTTAAACGCTGCCACCAATCGTTCATCAATCGTGCGACTGGATGTGACCTGACTGAGATTTAGTTTACCAACATTATCTGGTGCCGCTGCATCCACCATGACGACGCCGCTCTCATCACATATGTAGACATGACCCGTTTCCATGAATCTCGTGGCCTCTAAGACAGGGTTGAAACTCTCCAATTCCAGCGTTCCATAGATAATGCCCACAATCTGATTGCCATCCATAACCGGGTTGGCAATCAACACAATATTCTTTCCTGAAGAAGGCGACACAAAGGGGGCGGTAATATACGGCTTTTTCGTTTCCCGCACGGTCTTGATATAAATGCCATCAGAACGATCCATTTGCAGATCTGTATCACTGTAGGCCATACCGTTTAAATCACTGAAAGCCACCATGGCAAAACTCGGCACCCGCCGTTTCGTTTCTGCCAGTGCCGCTAACCTTTGATCATGATCACCATGTATGACACGGGGATCGGAAGCCAAAAATTCAAGAAATATCTCCTTTTCCCGTTCAGCCTGCTTCATTTCCAAACCAGCCTGCCGACCTAAAGCCTGAGATAAGCTCTTTGCTTCCTCCATTAGCATATTACTGGACATCCGATAACTGATAAAGAAAAAGGCCAAAAAACTGACGGCCAAGATCGGCAACAAAATGATCATAAGTTTCGCTCGTATCGATTTTATACTCATTGCATATGCTCCCCCTTATATATTTAGTTTTCCGCCATTTTTCATAAAATTCAGGAAAGATGGCGAGGATACTTTTCCCAAGGGGAAAAGCTACTTCTCCAAAGCCGCCGCTAATAATTGATTGACGAGCGCAGGATTCGCTTTCCCCTGGGTTTGTTTCATAATCTGTCCCACCAGCGCGCCGATCGCTTTCTTGTTGCCGCTTTGATAATCAGTCACCGGTTTCGGGTTCGCGGCGATGACGGCTTGGACAATGGTCTCTAACTCTTTCGTATCGGTAATCTGTACTAATCCTTTGTCTTTGACAATCTTTTCTGGCGCGTCGGCAGAGGTCCACATGGCCGCGAAAACATCCTTTGCGATCTTTGAGGAGATGGTGCCTTGGCTGATCATCTGTATCATTTTCCCCAAGCGTGAGGCATCTACCGGCGACTCCGTAATCGTTTTGCCTTCCCCATTCAAATGCTTCGCCAGTTCTCCCATGATCCAGTTCGCTGCCAATTTTGCGTCGGCACCGGTCGCCGTGACGGCATCGAAATACTCGGCCAAAGGACGCGAAGCAGTGATACTGGACGCATCGTAGGCAGACAGGCCATATTCTTTTTCCAGCCGTTCCCGTCGCGCATCTGGCAGCTCCGGTAACGCTTTTCTGTACATCTCAATCTCCTCTGCCGTCGTGATGATAGGCGGCAGATCAGGCTCCGGCATGTACCGGTAATCTTGAGCTTCTTCCTTGCTCCGCATAGAAAGCGTCACACCCCGTACCGGATCCCAGGTACGGGTTTCCTGAACGATATGTCCGCCATCCTCTAAAACTTCCGTTTGACGCTCAATTTCGTACTCGATGGCTTCTTCCAACGCCTTGAAGGAATTGATGTTTTTCATCTCCGTGCGTGTCCCCAGTACTTCGGATCCCACAGGGCGCAGGGAAACATTAATGTCCGCCCGGAGATTGCCCTGCTCCATGCGGCAATTTGACACATCGATATACTCTAAAATCGATTTGATCTTTTCCATATAGGCGCGGGCCTCCGCAGCGGACGACATGTCCGGCTCGGAGACGATCTCCAAGAGTGGTACTCCCGTCCGATTATAATCCACGTTGGAAGAGGCGGAATTTTTGATATTCTCTCCTGAATGGACCAATTTACCCGCATCCTCTTCCATGTGAATACGAGTGAGCCGAATCCGTTTTGTTTTCCCTGCTTCCATAATGTCTACATAGCCATGTTCGGCGATGGGAAGATCGTATTGAGATGTCTGAAAATTTTTCGGCAGATCGGGATAGTAATAATTCTTGCGGTCAAACTTGCTGTATTGGTTAATGGTGCAGTTTGTCGCCAAGCCGGCCTTGATGGCAAATTCCACCACCCGGGCGTTCACTACCGGCAAAACTCCCGGCAGACCGAGACAGACCGGACAGACATGCGTATTCTGCTCCGCGCCAAACCCGGTGGCACAACCGCAAAAGATCTTGGTCTTCGTTTTCAGTTCGCTATGGATTTCCAATCCGATAACAGCTTCGTATTTCATCCCTCTGCACCTTCCAATCCGGCCGTCTCATTGTGAAAATTTTGGCTCTGCTCGTAAGTATAGGCCGCCCGCAGGATGGTTTCCTCATCCAACGGTTTACCAATGATTTGAAGGCCGATGGGAAGATGTTCCCGATTGTAGCCACAGGGGAGGGAAATGCCCGGCAAGCCGGCCAAATTCAAAGGGACAGTACAAATATCCTGCAAGTACATCTTCAAGGGATCATGAATCATAGCACCGATAGGATAAGCCGGTGTCGGTGCCGTCGGCGTCATGATAACATCCACCTTTTGAAAGGCTGTCGTATAATCTTCCTGTATCAACGTCCGCACCTTCAAGGCTTTCAGATAATAAGCATCATAATAACCGGCACTCAAAGCATAGTTACCGATCATGATACGGCGCTTTACTTCCCGGCCAAATTTTTGGCTCCGCGTATTCGTCATGAGTTCCGCCACATCAGCTCCATCCACACGCGCCCCGTAGCTTATACCGTCATAACGTTCCAGATTGGTGGCAGCTTCTGCCGGCGCGATGAGGTAATAAGCCGAAATTGCGTATTCGGTATGGGGAAGCGAAATATCCACCAGTGTCGCTCCCATGGCCTGAAAACTTTGGATGGCCTCCCGCACCGCCTTCTCCACCTCAGGATCCATACCCGCAGCAAAATATTCTCGGGGAATGCCGATATTCAGCCCTCGAACGTCTTCTCTCAGCGCTTTCGTATAATCCGGCACGGCAGCGGGGCTGGAAGTCGAATCCAAGGGGTCATGTCCGGCCACAACATTGAGAAGATGCGCACTGTCCGTGACATCCCGAGTGACGGGTCCGATCTGATCCAGAGAAGAAGCGTACGCTACCAAACCATAGCGCGATACTCGTCCATAGGTAGGTTTAAGCCCTACAACACCACAAAAAGACGCCGGTTGACGAATGGAACCGCCGGTATCCGATCCCAAAGCCCAGATAGCTTCCCCGGCCGCCACGGCTGCGGCGCTGCCTCCGGAACTTCCCCCTGGAACGCAATCTAAATTCCACGGATTATGTGTAGGGTGGTATGCGGAATTTTCTGTAGAACCGCCCATAGCAAATTCGTCAAGATTTGTTTTTCCCAAAACAGGAGCGCCTGCCGCCCGCAATTTCTCCACAACCGTCGCGTTATAAGGCGGCTCAAAATGTTCGAGGATCTTGGAAGCGCAGGTCGTCGTAATACCCTGCGTGCAGATATTATCCTTGAGAGCCCCCGGGATGCCCTCTAAAAAGGTAATTTCTTCGCCCCCAGCGATCTTCTTATCCACGGCCTGCGCCTGCTGCAAAGCAATTTCCGATGTTACCATCAGATAGGCGGCCACCTTAGGTTCCACCTTTTCCATGCGTGCTATAATATCCTTCGTCAACTCTACCGCGTTGATTTTTTTCTCCCGCAGCATATCGTGCAGAATATGCGCCGGTTTATCGTATAGCTTCACGCTTGTTCCTCCCCGATGCTTATTCTTCCAATACCCGCGGCACCTTAAAATAGCCGTCCTCCTGAAGAGGCGCGTTGGAAAGCGCCGCCTCCCGCGGCAGGGACGGCCTCACTTCGTCAGTCCGAAAGACATTTTCTATGGGTAAAGCATAGGTGGTAGGCTTTACCTTTTCCGTGTCCACCTTCTGGAGATTTTCGACGTATTCCAGAAAAGCACTGAGCTGCTCCGTATATGCTTCCGCTTCATCCGCAGGAATGGAAAGACGCGACAGAACGGCTACCCTTTCCATTTCCTGTTTCGTCACTTTCATAATACCACCATCCGATCCTTAATTTTTTCTCAGTATAGGCATTATATCATATTACTCGGCCCTCCGTCGGAAAAACCTTTGTGGCGGTGGTCATATTTCTAATTTCCCATTGATCATCGCTTGCAATTCTTCCTCCGATAAGATGGGAATACCCAGATTTTCCGCCTTGGTCAGCTTACTTCCAGCGTTTTCCCCCGCCACGACATAATCCGTTTTAGAGGAAACACTGCCCGCCACTCGGCCTCCATGAGATTCGATGAGCGCCGCCGCTTCTTGACGGCTCATGCCAGATAACGTCCCTGTCAAAACGAAACTCTTGCCTGCCAACCGATCATCTGCCGCTTCACGGGTAGGTCTCGACATGGTGAGACCTTGCGCTTTCAGTTCAGCTAACAGCGCCGTTGTCGTCTCCAGGGAAAAATATTGAACAAGGTTTCTGGCACTGATCTCCCCCATATCTCGAACACCTAATATCTCTTCCGGCGCCGCGCTGGCCAATCGCTCCAAAGAAGGAAACGTTTTCATTAAGTCCCGTGCCGCCGCCTTGCCGATCCCGGGAATGCCAAGGCCGGTAAGAAGACGTTCGGGAGCGTTCGTTTTCGATTTTTCAATGGCTGACAGCAAATTATCGGTGCTCTTTTCCTTTCCGACAATCTTCTGCGCGATCAAATCCTCACGATGCGCCTTCAGCTGATAAATGTCGGCCTCGTTTCGAATATACCCCTTCTCTATGAGGGCCTTCACGGCGGCGATCCCAAACCCTTTGATATCCATGGCGTCCCGCCCCGTAAAATGCAGGATATGGCTTTCTAACTGCGCTGGGCAGTTGGGATTCGAGCAGCGAATATCCACCGCATTATCTTCCTGAATAGCGGGCGATCCGCATATCGGGCATCGATTTCCGATATGAAAAGGCAGCGCATTTGCCGGACGCTTTTCTCGAAGGACACTGCGAATTTTTGGAATGATCTCACCAGACTTATAAACGGTGATCGTATCCCCTACGCGTATATCCAATCGATCAATAAAATCCTGATTGTGCAGGGTTGCCCGTTCTACCATAGTGCCACAAAGCGACACCGGATCAAATACCGCCGTAGGCGTAATGCGTCCCGTCCGTCCCACTGAGAGCTCTATACGGCGAAGGATCGTTTCCCGCTCCTCAGGAGGATATTTATAAGCGATGGCCCAGCGCGGCACCTTAGAAGTCGCGCCCAACTTCTCTCGATCCGCCAAATTATTCAGCTTTACCACCGCACCATCAATGTCATAGGGAAGGGTTCCCCGGCTCTCACCAATCTTGACGATGGCCGTCCAAACTTCATCTGCTGTGCGGCAAAGATGATAGTCGTGGATGACAGTGATCCCCTGCGCCTTCATAAATTCATACGCTTCGGTATGAGTAACGAAAGTTCTCCCCACCGCTTTTTGCAAATTAAAAACGAACAGGGAGAGATGACGCTCCTTCGTGATCCGGCTGTCCAACTGCCGCAAGGTACCGGCGGCGCAATTCCGGGGATTGGCAAAAGTCTTAAGTCCCAAAAGTTCCTGTCGTTCATTTACCGCAGCAAAAGCCGCCCGAGTCATATAGACTTCGCCGCGAATTTCAAAGTAAGGCAGCGCCTCGATGAGGTGAGGCTGCACATCGGCAATAACGCGGGCGTTTTCTGTCACGTCCTCTCCTTGGATGATCCCATCTCCTCGAGTGACTGCCCGCTGCAGTTCCCCATTTTCATAGCGAAGGGCCAGGGAGAGCCCGTCGATCTTTTCCTCCACCACAAACTCCGCATCCGGCAAAGTCTCCTGCAGATTGTGGACAAATGCTATGACCTCATCTCGAGAAAAAACATCCTGCAGAGAAAGCATGGGAACATCATGAGGAACGAGTACCCCCGCTTCCCGCTTGGCGGTTCCTCCCACCATTTGCGTAGGCGAATTCGGCGTGATCAATTCGGGGTATTTTTCTTCAATCGCTTTCAACCGCAGCATGAGCTGATCATATTCATAATCGGATATGATCGGATCATCCTGATTGTAATAGCGATCGTTATGGTAGCGGATTTCTTTGCGCAGAGTGCTCAATTCCTTCTTGAGGGATTGCATGTCCATGATGTCAACTCTTTCTTTTCCCATCAGGCTCGGGTGATGGGCGCATATTTTTGCATCAGTGCGCGAACCCCTAATCCGGGGAAAGCAACCTGAAGTTCCCGCTCTTCCCCCTCGCCTCGCACGGATACAATGGTACCCAATCCCCACTTACCGTGCCGCACTTTATCCCCAGGATGCCACACTGTTTCTGTATCAGGTCGAAGCAGCGGCTCCCCGCCCCCTTTCGGCCCCGATGAGGAAGTTATCGTCTGCCGGGAAAAAGACGCCAACGCCTGATTTCCCGTCATCAACGTAT
This sequence comes from uncultured Schwartzia sp., assembly GCA_905372875.1. Classification (GTDB taxonomy): domain Bacteria; phylum Bacillota; class Negativicutes; order Selenomonadales; family Selenomonadaceae; genus CAJPQU01. The sequence goes on from CAJPQU010000018.1 coordinate 11,250, forward strand.
TGGAAGGCGAAGCCGCCGCTCTCGTTTTCGCCCTGTGCGCGGCAGAATATCCTCGTCGACCGGTCAGAGGAGCCGAAGCAAATGCTTCCAGATACGCTTCAGGAATTTCCCCTAAGAAACGGGAGGGCGGGTACACTGTCGTCCGGCCGAAAATCATGCGCTGCCGGGCGTAACTCAGATACAGCTTGCGCTGCGCCCGAGTGATACCCACGTAACAAGTACGGCGTTCCTCCTCCAATTCGTCCGGCGCCATCAGTGTTCGCGCGTGGGGGAAAAGCCCCTCCTCCATGCCCGCTAAAAAGACGATAGGAAATTCCAGTCCTTTCGCTGCGTGGAGGGTCATCAGCGTCACCCGATCTTCAGCCATATCTGCCGCGTCGATATCTGAGATCAGCGCAATATGATTCAGGAAATTCTCTAAATCCGGCGTTTCCCCGCTCATTTCAAAATCGCGTGCCACACTGATAAATTCTTTCAGGTTTTCTACCCTCGCTTCATTCTCCGGTTTGTTATCTCTCCCCAATTCATCCATGTAGCCGCTCAGGGTTGAGACTGTTTCTACAAATTGCGACAATGGCAGAGTTTCCTGCTGCGTTAGAAGATCGAAGATCAGAGCGGAAAAATCAGATAAAACATTTCGGGTGCGTGCCGACAAGCGCGGCACAGCATCCAAATAGGCAGGACTAGAAATCACATCAAAAAGATTCAGCCCTGCTTCCGCCGCATAAGCGTCCAGCCGTGTCAGGCTGGTCTCTCCCAACCCCCGTTTGGGAACATTAAGAATGCGATGAAGGCTCATGGAATCCAAAGGATTAAAAATGAGGCGAAGATAAGCGATGATGTCTTTGATCTCTTTGCGCTCGTAAAATTTCAGTCCTCCGACCATGGTGTAGGGGATCCCACAGCGCATAAATCCTTCTTCCAAGACCCGGGACTGGGCATTCGTCCGATAAAGGACGGCAAAATCATTGTAAGAAACGGCCGTTTTTGTCATCTCTCGTCGAACGGTGTCGGCGATAAAGCCAGCTTCATCCCGTTCATCCTCGGCGACATACAGAGTGATCTTTTCCCCCGCCTCGTTTTTTGTCCAGAGATCCTTTGGCTTACGGTTCTGATTATTCTGTATGACTGCGTTGGCCGCCGCCAAAATCGTTTTTGTCGAACGATAATTCTGCTCCAGCCGAATGACCGTCGCCTCAGGATAATCAGTCTCAAAATCCATGATGTTACGCATATCAGCGCCCCGCCAGCCATAAATGGACTGATCGGCGTCTCCTACGACACAAAGGTTGTGATGGCTGTCGGCCAGAAGTCGTGTCAGTTTGTACTGGGCACTGTTTGTGTCCTGATACTCGTCGACTAGGATGTAGGCAAACCGCCGCTGATACTTTTCCCGTATATCCTCATGCTTTTCCAAAAGAGACACGGCCCAAAGCAGTAAGTCATCGAAGTCTAAAGCGTTGTTCTTCATGAGAGCCGCATCATAGGCCTCGTATATTTCCGCCACTTTTTTTTGAAAAAACGTATCTGCGGCCCGGGCAAAATCTCGCGGCCCCATCATCTGATTTTTGGCGTTGGAGATGGCCGCCTGCACACTGTTAGGCGCGTACTGTTTATCATCTAAATTCAGCGCCTTCAAGCAGTTTTTCACCAAAGCCCGAGAATCTCCGGCATCATAGATGACGAAATTCTTCTTATAGCAGCCGGCAGCCTCAATCTCCCGGCGCAGAAACCGAGCACAAAAGGAATGGAATGTACTCAGCCAGACATGCCGCGCTTCTTCCCCGATGAGGCGATCTACGCGTTCGCGCATTTCCGCCGCCGCTTTATTCGTAAATGTGATAGCCAATATACGGTATGCCGGTACATCATGTGCCAAAAGATTCGCGATTCGGCACGTTAAGACCTTCGTCTTCCCCGAGCCCGCGCCAGCCATGACAAGAAGCGGCCCCTCCAGACATTGCACGGCAGCCCGCTGCCTATCGTTTAGTCCCTGAAAAATATCCACCCGTATCCTCCTGTATCCCGCTGCCGCCGTTCGCTTCCGTTTTACAGAAAACAGGCTGCCGCATCACTGCGCCAGCCTGCTGGAGCCTGTTTAGAGCTGAAGCTGTCGAACCGCTTCTGAAAGCGGTGGGACGATCTGTTTTTTCCGAGACATCACGCCGGGCAGAAAAATGGCATTTCCCGCAGCATTCTTTTGAAAAGCGTCGCCGATGAGCGTCTTTGGCGATCCTACATAGAGCAGTTCGGTACTTTCTTCTAAAATATTGGTTACCATGAGGAGACTTAAATCAAAGCCTTTCTGTTCACAGACAGCCGTCATACTTTCCAACAACTGCTCCTTCAGTTTCATGACCTCTTCATATCCCATGACCGATATCTGACTGATCAGGACATGATAGTCACCAAATTGAAACTCCTTCATATCCTTTTTCGCAATCTCCATAGGCGACATCGTACCGATGCCCGAACCGGCCTTCAGCATGTCCATCCCGTACTGTACCATCTTAACCCCTGCCAGGGCGGCCAGCCGTTCCGCCGTCTTCGTGTCATACGCCGTACAGGTCGGTGATTTAAAGAGAACGGTATCGGAAATGATGGCCGAGAGCAGAAGCCCCGCGATGGTGGGTGAAATTTCCACCTCATTTTGCCAGTACATATTAGCAATGATCGTGGCCGTACAGCCTACCGGTTCCTCTCGAATGTAAATCGGTTCACCGGTCTGCATCCCACCCAATCGATGATGATCAATAATCTCGACAATACGAGCATTTTCGATCCCTTCAATAGCCTGCCCCCGCTCGTTATGGTCCACTAAAATAACCCGCTCGGGTTCGGGGACCATGAGATTATCTCGGCTGACCAAACCAATCAGGCGGCCATTTTCCACTACCGGATAATTGCGAAAATTCGTCGAAGCAATGGTTCCCTTGATATCGCTCAGGAGCTGCTGCATCTCAAAGGAAATCATATTTTTTTTCATAATGTAGCCTACGGGGACGCACTGATTAATAAGTCGGGCCGCCGTGTAGGCATCGTAAGGTGTTCTCGCCACCAGAATGTGATTCTTTTTGGCCTTTTTCAGAACATCATCCGCCACTTTGCCCTCATCGGTAATAATCAGACAAGAAATATTATGCTGGAGTATCTCCATCATGGACTCATATCGGCCCTCGCCAACCAGCACCACATCACCGGGATGAATCAGTTTTTCTACCGTGTGGCGACTGCCCGATACGATACGCACCGTTCCTTGGACTAACGCCTTCTCATCCTCCGGGACCAATACCTTGCTTTCCGTAATCGAGATGACCGCACGCAGAGTAACACCGGCTTTGTCTAAATTCTGCATGTTGATTTCTTCAAAGTAGCGCTGCGCCAAATCGCTGACCGTCACAATCCCGGCCAAAATACCCTCGGCGTCCGTCACCGGTACGGAGCGCAGCGCATTCTTCTGCATGACTTCCCCCAGATAATGCAGCGTATCCGTCTCCCGTACCACGGTATCATTGGTCAGCATAATATCTTTGACACGCGGATACAAGTCAGAGAGGAACATGGGTGCTTCTGCCCCAAAATATTCCAAGGCGTACTTTGTTTCCGCGTTGACCGGCCCGGTACGCGCTGCCACTGCGTCCTCTCCGCCGGCACGTTTCAGGGCGGCATAGGCGATGGCGGAACAAATCGTATCGGTATCGGGGTTACGATGTCCGATAACGTAGATAGGCTTCATGCTGCTCATAAAGGAAAACCCCTTCCCCATTGATAATCTTTGAAACGTAACTTTATTCTTACTATGCTTGTAATTATACAACAACTGTATCAGGAGGGAAACCGTCCCGCTATATTTTTCCCTCTGCCTGCGATATAATGGCCCAAAGGAAGTGATTATCCATGAAATATCAGCTACCGCAAGTGTATTTCAGCAAGATCATGCGGGCCATCGTGGAATTTGACCTCATTCAAGAAGGTGACGCGATCCTGATCGGCCTTTCAGGGGGCAAGGACAGTCTGTTTTTAACCTACGCCCTGACCATGATGCGCGAGCGTTTAAAAAAACATTTTTCTCTACGCACCTTTACCGTCAATCCCGGTTTTAATCTGGACTTTGATGCTGAAGCGCTGCGGGCTTTCTCTCAATCACTGGATATTCCCTTTGCTATCCAGACTGTCGATATCGCCTCCATGTTGGAGACTGAGGCGAATAAGAGCGCCTGTTACACCTGTGCCTTTTTCCGGCGCGGCGCCGTCAATCGCTACGCGAAAGAACAGGGCTGCAACAAGATCGCTTACGCGCATCATAATGACGACGCGGTGGAAACCCTGCTCATGAGTCTGCTCTATTCAGGGCAGATACAGACCTTCGCCCCCAAAACGTACCTTGACCGCAGCGGGATCACCGTCATTCGCCCTCTCATTTACCTGCGGGAGAGTGAAATACAAGAGGCCGTCTGTTTCCACGGGATGACGCCAATTCCCTCACCCTGTCCACGGGACGGAAACACCGCCCGGCAAAAGGTGAAGGCGTTAATTGCCAAACTTACAGCTGAAAATCCTCTGATCTACCCTCATTTGGCTGCGGCGCTGCGAAAAAATAACATAGGCGAACTCTGGCCGCCTGCCAAAAATCGACAAGAAATGGCCGCCACGTATCAATGCTTCATGAAAGAAAAAACGTGAATCAGGGCGATTCGTTTTCCGTCCCGTCGCGTCCCCGGATCTGCGTTTCATAATCCAAATCTCTGAATATTCGCCGCCGGGAAGCATCAAATTTGGGGTTGATAAGGCTCTTATCCGGCCGATAATCCTCGGTGTGGATATCCGCAATATCGAGGATTGTATGGATCATATCGTCTGTCATGTAGGGACGATCTACCGCTGCACGGAGAGCGGTCCACTTGTCCGGATACTTTTCCTTGAACTTCTCTGACCCCCAGACGATGACGGGAATCTCAATCATGTGACGATTAGGATTTTCTTCGATATGTCCAGCAACACTACCTTCATCGTACACGGCTTCTCCATGATCCGGCACGTAGATAATGATCGCTTCCTCGTCCCGGAATGTATTGATGATATGATCGACAATGTAATCATTATAGTAAAGAGCATTGTCGTACTGAGCCACGATCTCCTTAAAGTGCTGCGGCACATTCAGCCGGATATCTTTGTCGGTGAATTTGTGGAAAGCATACGGATAGCGATTATAATAAAGACCATGCCCCCCCATCAGATGAAGAACATAAAAATTGTGATCTCCCGCGTGCTTTTCCCGCGCCTCTTCCAAGAGCGGGAATAGGCACTCATCTAAAATTCCCGTATCTTCCTGCGAATCACGGATACGGGTAAATTTATGCCACGTGCTGTGATTGGCATAAATCTGGGCAACGTTCCCCCAGATTCCAGAACTTTCCTGATTGGAGAGCCAAAACGTCCGATAACCCGCTGCATTCATCACATCGATGAGGTTATGGTATTCATACCACGGTTTATCCGATTCGTAGTCGCAAAAGGTAAACAGTTTGCTGAGGACGGCAATCGTCGTGGAATGAGGACTGATAACATCCTGAAAGACACAGATTTCCCCTTTGGCCGCCATTTCGTCAAAATGAGGTGTATTAGGCAGATAATATCCATAAAGATGCATGTGATTGCGGTTCGTCGCTTCTCCTAAAATGAAAACGATATTCTTGATTCTGCTCCGGTTTTCCACAATATGGACATCCGTGTTCATCTTATCCGACAGACGATGATAGGCAGCCATATTCTCTACCGCTGTTGCCGTTGCCGCACAGGCCCGCTGAATGGGCAGCATCTTATGAAGCATGAAGTCAGCGTACTCAGGCAGGGTAGGAAGCGCCAGCACGGCCGCCAGCAAGAGGCCCATTGATAATAAACCGTTCTGCCAACGGGTCGGAATACGCAGTCTTGTCCAGAGATGCAGCCGCCAAACGGTACCTATAGCCCCCATGAGGAGAAGGACGCCTACGATTTCACGCCAACCGACGTACATTTCAAAAAATTCCTTAGTCTCTTTAAGGTTTGTTTCTAAAATGGAATTGACGATACCGGCTCCAATCAAAGCGCCATAGCTGTACATGACAAAAAATTCCACGAGGAAAGGCAGCAGCGATATCAGTAGCAATCCGCCTTTTACCCGGCGAAAAGCGATCGGATGAGATCGAAACACGACACGCAGCGCGATGGTCAAAAGGAAAATAACTAAAAAAAGGGCGCTGCCATACTCTACTAGCCGCCAGTCATCATTAGCGGCGGCAAGCGACCAAGCCAATGTAAAATAATTCAGGCCGAACAACAGCCATATAAAACCACTATTCTCGCTAAAACAACACCGTATCCGTTCCCACCAAAGCTTCAACATATCTTATCCCCCATCCGTTTTCTCCCGCCTTTTCCAGCTGATCAAAAACCCTCTACATTTGTCCCATCAGCACGTGTGTCTGCGGGATTACCCGCACATTCCGCAAAACCTGTAACGCCTGTCGCTGTATTTGCAGCAGGAATTCCGGCGTGGGCGCCGGAATTCCACCAGAAGGTGTTACCGGCTGCAAGATCACCGGGATGCGGGAGTCTTCGCTGCTGACCAGAGCAAATGCTCGTGCCAGTTCTTTGAAAGGAGTATTCTCTCCTACCACGATCTTGACATAGACATCCTTTTCCCGTGCCAGGCGCAGAAAATCGCGGTGTTCCTTCCACGCTTCCCGCCCCGTCAAACTCGGCAGCTTTATGTCCATGCTGATGATGTCCACCGCCGAAAGAACTGACCCCAACGCCTCCGGCAGCGTCCCATTCGTTTCCAGAAGGAGCGGCGTCGTAAGAAACGAAGCCAACTCTTGAATATACTCGGGGTGAAGGAGCGGTTCGCCTCCCGTAAGACTCACGGCCTGATGAGGAACCGATCGGATATAGACCGCAAGATAATCCGCTGCCCTCTCTGCCGAAAGAGGATTGGCTATTTCCCGAAAATTCGGTCGTTCAACATCGATTTGCACTCGGCAGAAGGGATGCGTACCGCTTTCATGTTCCGTGTCGCAGTAGTGACAGCGAAGATTGCAGTCCTCAAAGCGCAGAAATGCCTGTCGATAACCGACGTAAGCCCCTTCACCCTGTATGGAAGAGAATAACTCAATCACATTTTCCGTCATGAATTTTCTCCGCTGTAACGCACTGAAGAATGGGGTGACTCCCACACCCGAACGCTGGAAAGACGCACCCCATTCCGCTGAAAGAAAGGCCGCGGCGCCAAGGTTTCATATAAATACTTCGCGATATTCTCCGCCGTAGGGTTTACGCTGGTAAAGGGTGGCAAGTCGTTAAGATTGCGATGATCCAACGGTTCTAAGGTCTCCTGCAAAAGTCGGTTTAAATCCTTGAAATCCACCAACATGCCCAATTCATTCAATGCTTCCCCTTGTACTGCCATCTCCACCATCCAGGTGTGGCCATGGAGGCGGCTGCATTTCCCCGCGTATCCGCGAAGGTGATGTGCCGCATCAAAGGTACCTTTCACTTGCATTTCAAACATTTTGAACTCCTTCGGAAAAAAATCTCCCTCAAGGAGGGAGAAACAAACATTTTTGTCGGTCAAACTTTTTCTTTACCTACCAAATCGCCGTAAGAAAGGGCCCGCGTGTGCCTGGTATGGCTC
>CAJPQU010000019.1 GCA_905372875.1 uncultured Schwartzia sp.
GGGTCCATTTTAGGTGGGGCACAAGTCACACTACAAATTTTTTTGGTTACTCTTTTCCTTTCGCTCCCATTGGGGCTTTTTGGGGCCATGGCGCGACTTTCTAAGATGCGGTTCGTGAGTCGACTCATGGAATTCTATATATGGATCATGCGTGGCTCACCTCTCATGTTGCAGCTTTTATTTGTATATTTTGCTTTACCTTTGGTAGGGATTCGCTTGGATCCAGTACCATCAGCACTCTTGGCTTTTATTCTTAATTATGCCGCTTATTTTGCAGAAATATTTCGTGCGGGCATTCAATCCATCGAGCGGGGACAGTATGAGGCTGCCAAAGCTTTGGGAATGACCTACATGCAGACGATGCGACGGATCGTACTACCGCAAATGATCTACCGTGTCTTGCCGCCGGTGAGCAATGAAACTATTAATTTAGTTAAGGATACGTCATTGATTTATATTTTGGCGATGAATGATCTTTTGCGGGTGGCGCGCACCATCGTACAACGGGATTTTGACATGACAGCGTTTTTTATTGCCGGTGTCTTTTACCTGTTTATGACAGCGGTGCTGACGTGGATATTCAAAAAACTGGAGGCGCATTGTGGCCGATTTGATCTGTAATTCCGAGGTTATGCTGCGGGTTTCGAATGTTCGGAAGCGTTTTGGACGACTGGACGTATTAAAAGGTGTCAGCTTTGAGGTTCGGCAAGGAGAAGTGCTGGCGGTCATTGGTCCTTCCGGCTCGGGGAAAAGTACCACTTTGCGGTGTCTGAATCATTTAGAGACCATTGACAGCGGTTCTATTGAAATCAAGGGTGAATTTCTGGTAAAAAGCGACGATAAAGGAAGCGCAGTATATGCATCATCCGAGACAATGCGTCGTTTGCTGGCGTCGATGGGCATGGTATTTCAGCAATTTAATCTTTTCCCGCATATGACCGTGCTGGAAAATTTATTGGAAGCGCCCATGCAGGTGAAGCGATTAAAACGGGAAGATATACTGCCGGTAGCAGAAGAATTATTACGAAAAGTTGGACTGTATGATAAAAAAGATTCCTATCCTTCCCGACTCTCGGGCGGACAGCAGCAACGGGTAGCGATTGCTCGGGCATTGGCTATGGAGCCGGATATTATGCTATTCGACGAACCTACATCAGCGCTTGATCCGGAGCTCACTGGTGAAGTTCTAAAGACGATGCGAGAACTAGCAGCGGAACACATGACGATGGTAGTGGTCACACACGAAATGGCCTTTGCTCGAGAAGCCGCCAATCGGGTGATTTTTATGGCCGACGGCGTTATCGTAGAAGAGAATATTCCGTCGCAGATCTTTGATAACCCGCAGGAAGAGAGGACCCGTATATTTCTGCAGAACATGTTGATATGATTGCCGAATATGGCAATATCGGATAACTCTCAAAGAACAGCCGCTATTTTGAACGGCTGTTCTTTTTTAGGGGGTTTTCATTGTACTTTCCTTTGATCTGCGGTAGAATATTAAAGCGTTTTAGCGAGTACGCAGGATAAGGGGGTGGAGGACGGTTTATGATACGGGTACTCATTATAATATTAGCCCTTATTTCAACATGGGGACCAATGGTGAGCGCTGCGTCTACCGGTGCGGGAAATATCGCTCCGGCGCAGGTGAACGCACTTCGCGTGGGCAATGACGCCGACCGGCTTCGTTTGGTAGTAGACATAGATAACGAAGTCGATTATGATACCATGGTGCTGGCAAATCCAGGGCGTATCGTCGTGAATCTTCATAATGCACGATTGGGAACTGAAGTAGTACGAGATCGCGTGTTAAAGAGTTCCTTTGCCAGCCGCGTTCGTGTGGGACAATTTGATAAGAATACCGTGCGCATTGTTGTAGAAACAGAGGCCGATAAGGGTGGCTTTGATGTCTTTTCCCTGGAAGGAGGTGCGGCTCCGTATCGGGTCATCATAGATATTGGCCGTCTGAACACAGCTCAGTCGCGTGACCAAAGTTCATCAAATCAATCGGCTAAGGATGGAACGACGGTTGGCGACGACGGTGAAAAAACAGCTACCCCAAATGATACGGAGACGGATGATAAAGAAACGACCGCGCCGGATAAGGCCAGTACAACGGAAAAACCGATCGAATTGCCGGATATTGATTTAGAGGAAATTGAAATACTCGGTACGGTCAAAGGAAAAACAATTGTGATTGATCCGGGACACGGGGGAGAAGATCCGGGAGCTATCGGTCCTACGGGTGTGACGGAAAAAAGCATCACTCTCCGTATTGCTAAGGTGGCTCAGCAGCTTTTAAAGGATGCCGGAGCGAAGGTCATCATGACCCGGACAACGGATACAGAGGTATCACCAAAGCACCGACAGGCTACGGATATTGACGAACTTCAAGCGCGCTGTGACATTGCCAATAAAGCTGATGCGGACGTCTTTATCAGCATCCACATGGATTCTTTTGCCAGTCGGAAGGCCTCGGGCACTACAGGATATTATTACGAAAAAGGAAGCCCAGCAAGTAAAAAACTCGCGGCTTCCGTACAGGCGGCTATCGTCAAACAGATCAAAACGGAAAGTCGGGGTGTCAAATCCTGCAATTTTTACGTCGTTCGACATACCAAGATGCCGGCTACGTTGGTAGAAGTGGCCTTCGTTTCCAATCCGCGCGAGGAAAAACTTTTGGATTCCGATAAGGGGATACAGTATGCGGCAGTAGGGTTAGCGACAGGTATCGCAGCCTTTTTTGACAATTAGCGCCGCATAAGTGTTGTCGACAGCAGGATGTATCCATAGAAACGGGGAAGGTAGGGGAAGGTATGAGGGCAGCAGAGGGGACACAGACTTTATTGAAAATAGATCGAGCCTGGAAAATAGAAACGGAGAAACGGCAAAAACAGATCATGCGCCGGGCGATCCCAGGAAAAAGAACGTTGGCTAATGCCTTAGGGACGATGACACGGCAAGAGTTAGAGGATATTCGCTATAATGTTGGACTGTCTGGCACCAGTAAACTGAATAAGGCAGAACTCATTGAGATATTGATTCCAGCGATCATCACCTTTTCCAGATCGTGGTTCGTGTCGATGCTGAACGAAGAGTATCAGGCGATGCGTCACATAGCCGAACGAGAGGGAATATCGACGCAGTTTCGCTCTGATGAAATGCGGTTAGATTACTTTCAGAGTCTGGGATTGGTGCTGAACGGATCGTATAATGGAAAGCCCGCGTGGTACATGCCCAATGAAGTGCTGGAAGAATTTAAAAAACTGAACGCCGGTTCTTTAGCCAAAGCGGCGGAGTGGAATACCGACGCCGTACGATTAGCGGCTGGATTGCTTTACTATTACGGCGTTTTGGACTATGATCAGCTTTTTGTCAAGGTAAAGCAGTACATGGAAGCGGACGAAACATTTACATTTACTGATTTTATACAAGTCATGTTCAATGGTGCCTGCTGGCAGCATAATTTTCGAGTGAGCGACCGGCTGATGTGCTACTACACGGTAGCCGACCCGGAGCGGATCATTGCTGCCCGGGCAAATCTTGGTGTCGGCTTCGCTAAACTTCCTTATGATAAAGTTTATGATGCCGGAGAAGAAAATTATATTGAGGCCACCAAGGCTTATAAGGCATTAGCGCAATTCTTTATGCGGGCTTACCAGCGCGACGTATTGGCGGCGGCAAACATCGTGAGCGAGATCACCATCCTTTTGCAAAACGGCGGACAAATGAAGGACGTTTTGATGTATACGGATTCCCTTGGGGACGTGACCGAGGCTGATGAAAAAGAAATGGCGACACTTTTGATGCACTTTCATAATGCTCTGCGCCTATGGATATTGAAAGGTCATACCCCACAAGAGATCATATCGGGTCACTTGGACCCTGCGGAACGTAAAACAGCGGGTTCGGTATCGCGCCAGAAAAAGAAGAAAGTAGGACGTAACGATCCTTGTCCTTGTGGAAGCGGGAAAAAATACAAAAATTGTTGCCTGCGTGAGAATGTGACAGAACAGAAGTAAACTTGATTGACCTGATCTCGGAAAGTGGAGGAGCTTGCATGGGTTGCTTTTTCGGCGGACTTCCCCTATAATGAGCCATACGGTATATTGGCGTATATCAAGCTTTACGCCTTGGGGTACCCCTGCGGGACATTTTACCGTAAGTACCAATATATAAGGGAACCGGGCGCCATCGTCAAGTGGTTAAGACACCGCCCTTTCACGGCGGGTTCGTGGGTTCAAATCCCGCTGGCGTCACCAGAAAATTTGCCGCTTTCTCAGGGAAGCGGTTCTTTTGTTATACAGTGCGAAAGGTTGATATGAAAAAGGAGCGGTATGATGAATGAAGATGGGAGAAAAAGTATAATAGAAACAGTCTTGATTCGCTCGGCAGCATGGATGAATGACTATATAAAATCTCTCTATAGTAGAGATGAAGAAATTCAGCGTATGATGCTTTCCAAAAAGAAACATACCGGGCAGGTGCGTTCTATCTGCCGGTCGTTAGCTCTCCATCTTCACTTTTCGCCGTCGGAGACAGCATTGGCAGAACTCATGGGGCTGCTTCACGATACGGGACGCTTTCGTCAGTTCACTCTCTATCGAACCTTTAATGACGCTATTTCCGTAGATCATGCGGCATTAGGACTGGAAATCATAGAAAAAACAGCGCTTTTGCAGCCGTTATCAAAGGACGAGCAAGCGATAGTGACTTTTGCGATTCAAAATCATAACAAAAAAGAAATCGCTTGGGGAAAGGAGGAAAGACAGAATTTATTTGCCCGTCTTTTACGGGATGCAGACAAATTGGATATCTATCGGGTCTTGGAGCCGCTTTTAGCTCCTTCGGACGGACATGGGATCAGTCCCGCATTTTTAGAAAAATTCTCTGTAGGAGAACAAGCGGACTATACCATGATTCATACGTTTGATGATCGGAAGTTGGTACGGCTCATGTGGGTCTATGATATCAATTTCAGCTGGACGCTACAGCGGATCGTCGAACGGGGGTATATTGACAAGATTATCCATTGCCTGCCAGTAAATGAAGCGATAGAAACCGGCATACGCCATCTGCAGGCTTATGTAGCACAAAAATGCGCGACACCGGATATCTGAACGAAAAGGGAAAATATCGGAAGATTGGCAGGAATATAGTTCAGAATTCCCGAATATATTTTAGATTAAGGATTGTTATGCTGTTGATTGATTCATCGATAAAGGAGAGGTCGTCATGCCGGAGAAAGAGACGCTGACTCCCAATTTTGTGGAGAACGCTGTCAGGGAAGATTTAAAGCAGGGGAAATATGTCAATGGCATTCATACACGGTTTCCGCCTGAACCTAATGGCTATCTGCATATTGGTCACGCTAAGTCTATCTGCTTAAATTTTGGTCTGGCACAACATTTTGACGGTATGTGCAATCTGCGTTTTGACGATACTAATCCCACGAAAGAGGATATAGAATACGTGGATTCCATTCAGGAAGATGTCCAATGGTTGGGTTTTTCTTGGGCAGATCGAAAATTCTACGCATCGGATTATTTTCCTCGACTTTACGAATATGCCGTCGAACTTATCAAATGTGGGAAAGCCTTTGTTTGCGATCTGTCCGCCGAAGAGATACGTGATTATCGTGGCACACTGACGGAGCCTGGCAAAGAAAGTCCCTACCGCAACCGCAGCGTAGCGGAAAATTTAGATCTTTTTCAGCGCATGAAGGAGGGAGAGTTTCCTGACGGGAGCCATGTGCTGCGGGCGAAGATCGATATGACCGCACCAAATATTACTATGCGGGATCCGGTTCTATACCGCATAGCGCATACGACACATCATCGTACCGGAAATGCGTGGTGCATTTATCCTATGTACGATTTTGCTCATCCGCTGTCGGATGCCATAGAAGGTATTACGCATTCCGTTTGCACGTTAGAATTTGAGGAACACCGGCCTCTCTACGATTGGGTATTGGATTCCTTAGATTTTAATGTAAATACACGTCCACGACAAATTGAGTTTGCCCGGCTTAATTTGTCAAACACGGTGATGAGCAAACGTAAGCTGCGACAATTGGTAGAGGGCGGGTATGTATCGGGGTGGGACGATCCCCGGATGCCCACGATTTCCGGCCTGCGTCGTCGTGGGTACACTGCGTCTGCCCTGCGGGATTTTTGCGATCGTATTGGGGTAGCTAAAAGTAACAGTGTAGTGGATGTGGCTATGTTGGAGCACTGTATACGTGAGGATCTCAACGTCAAGGCTCCCCGCCTCATGGCAGTGCTGGAACCGCTGAAAGTGGTCATCACCAATTATCCCGCTGAGCAGACGGAATATCTTTTGGCAGAGAATCATCCGAATCGCGATGATCGCCGCTATGTACCTTTTTCGCGCGAGATATATATTGAACAAGAAGATTTCGCGGAGAATCCGCCCAAGAAATTTTTCCGCTTAAAGCCCGGCGGTGAGGTGCGTTTAAAACATGCCTATATTATTCGCTGCGACGAGGTGGTAAAAGACGATGCGGGGAACATCATGGAACTGCACTGCTCTTATGATGCGGAATCCAAACAGGGTGGTGCCACTGCGGGACGGAAGGTGAAGGGAACCCTTCATTGGGTAGCGGCGGCGACTGCCGTTTCAGCGGAAGTTCGCCTCTACGATTATCTCCTGAAAACCGATGAAAACGGCAACGTACCAGAGGATTTTCTATCGGTCTTGAACCCGGCATCCTTGCGAATCATTTCCCAAGCACAGCTGGAACCTAGCGCCCGCTGGGTCGGGAAGGGAACGCATTTTCAGTTTCTCAGGAAGGGATACTTTTGCGTCGACCAGGATTCTACTCCTGAACATTTAGTGTTCAACGAAGTTACGGGACTTCGGGATACCTGGGCAAAAGTACAAAAGGAGTAATTGGATGGGAAAGATACCCAAAAACTTATCCGATAAGGATATGCTTAAGAATTATCAAGAAGATTCGACGATAGAAGAAACATTTCAGCGTGCGGCTGATACGCTGGCGGAGAAAAAACAGCAACCGATACCAGAGGACAGAGGGGATATGGAAGCGCTATCATTATCCGCCGAGATCCGTACTTCTTTAGAACAAATGTTGCTGGAATTAAAAGTAGAACTTTATCGTGAAGGTATTGTTGATTATCGCCTGATAGTTCGCCGGGATGGAAAAAATATCATCTTGTCTCCGGCCGCGAAAAAGAAATGATTTCCTCATAGGAGTTCATAACGTTCATTGGAGGCATTATAGGATGGATAAATACACGCCCCGAGAGATCGAAAAAAAATGGCAGCAGAAATGGGATGAAGATCATTTTTATCAGACGGAGGTGATCTCTGACCAGAAAAAGTATTATGTTTTGGAAATGTTTCCCTATCCCTCGGGAAATCTTCACATGGGCCACGTCCGCAATTATTCTATTGGCGATGTAATGGCACGATATAAACGCATGGCAGGCTATAACGTGATTCATCCCATGGGCTTTGATGCCTTCGGTATGCCGGCGGAGAATGCAGCCATTAAGCATGGCGTACATCCGGCGGATTGGACGTACGCTAACATTGAGAATATGAAGCGCCAGCAGATGAGCATGGGGCTTTCCTATGATTGGGGACGAGAAGTAGAAACTTGCCGTCCCGATTATTATCGGTGGACGCAGTGGCTTTTTGAGCTCTTTTATAAACGCGGACTGGCTTATAAGAAAGAAGCTTCCGTGAATTGGTGCAGCACCTGTGGGACAGTGCTGGCCAATGAACAGGTTGTTGACGGTAAATGCTGGCGGTGCGACGCAAAAGTACAGAAAAAAAATCTCTCTCAGTGGTTTTTAAAGATCACCGCATACGCGGATACACTTTTACATGATTTATCTTTACTTTCTGGCTGGCCGGAACGGGTCAAAACCATGCAGGAAAATTGGATCGGCCGCAGTGAAGGTTTAGAATTTTCGTTGAAAGTTCCCGTACTGGGAGAAGAGGTCTCCGTTTACACCACGCGGCCGGATACGGTTTTTGGTATTACTTTTCTGGCATTGGCAGCGGAACACCCTCTAATCGAAAGGATTTGCCTGGATAATCCGAGAGCCAATGAGATTAAAGCCTTTTGTCATCGCATTCATAACCAGTCAGAACTGGAACGTACCTCGGGGGATTCGGAAAAAGAAGGATTGTTCACTGGCGTATATGGTATAAATCCGTTCAATGGACAGGAGGTACAAATTTGGGTGACGAATTACGTCCTGGCAGAATACGGGACGGGTGCAGTCATGGGCGTACCATCCGGTGATCAGCGCGACTGGCTGTTTGCAACAAAGTACGGAATCAATAAAATCCTGACCCTCCAGCCCAAAGGGCACGAATTAAAAATAGAGGAAATGATGGCCGCTTACGTAGAAAAGGAAGGTGTGCTGGTCAATTCCGGAAAATTTACGGGGATGGACATGCGAGAAGGGGGCCAGGCCATTATGGCTGAGGCTGAGGCGCAAGGCTTTGGCAGGCGTCAGGTTAATTATCGTCTGCGTGATTGGCTAATTTCTCGGCAACGGTACTGGGGCGCGCCCATTCCCATCATTTATTGCCCCCATTGCGGTCCAGTGTTAGTACCAGAGAAAGATTTGCCGGTGAAACTGCCTGAACATGTGACGTTCGCTCAGGGAACCGTATCTCCTCTGGCCCAATGCGAGGCATTCGTGAACTGTACGTGTCCTACTTGCGGCGCTGCTGCTCAACGGGAAACGGACACCATGGATACTTTTATCTGCTCTTCTTGGTACTATATGCGTTACACGGATGCGCACAACGACAAAGCACCTTTTGATAAAGAAAAAGTGAACTATTGGGCTCCAGTCGATCAGTATATTGGTGGTATTGAGCATGCGATTCTCCATCTACTCTATGCCCGTTTTTTTACGAAAGTCCTCAGGGACGCCGGACTCGTCGATTTCGATGAACCCTTTACCAATCTCTTAACGCAAGGCATGGTCATTAAAGACGGCGCAAAGATGAGTAAATCTAAAGGAAACGTGGTTTCGCCCGAAGAGATCATCGCTAAATATGGTGCAGATACAGCCCGGCTTTTCATTCTTTTCGCCGCCCCCCCCGAACGTGATTTAGAATGGAGCGATCAAGGAGTGGAAGGTGCCTACCGGTTTTTGAACCGGGTTTGGCGTATTCTTCTCTCTTTCGAAGAAAAGATCAAGGCAGCTGATGATACGTATGATACCTCCGCTCTTAACAATGAGGAAAAAGAGCTGCGCCGCATCCTTCATATTACTATTGCTAAGGTGACAGAGGACGTGAAGGAGCGTTTCACCTTTAATACGGCACTCAGTTCCATCATGGAATTGGTCAACGCTTATTATGTATTTCAGGATTCGGCAACCGTCAATGCCGGTTTGATCAGAGAAGTGGGGATTACTCTTCTGAAACTTTTAGCGCCCTTTGCACCCCATATAACCGAAGAGCTATGGGAGCGATTGGGTGGGAAGGAAAGTATTCACACGCAGACGTGGCCGGTTTGTGAAGAAGCGGCGACCCAGCAGGCGGAAGTGGAGATTGTTTTGCAAATCAACGGCAAGGTGCGTGATCGGATTTTAGTTGCTGCCGATCTTGACGCGGCGGCGATGGAAAAGGCGGCCCTCGCCCAATCTAAGGTTCAAAAGCATACTGCAGGCAAGACGATCGTCAAAGTGATTGCTGTACCAAAAAAATTGGTCAATATTGTGGTTAGATAAAGACGGCGATAGAAACGGGGCGCAATGTAGGACGACGCTTTTCCAAAGGAGAATTGTCATACGTTGCGCTCCTGTGTTTTTCCGGGAAAGGATGGACGTTATGCCGACCTCGTATAAAGCGACGGCGCTATTGGCCATCTGTATTTTGGGCGCTATTGGAGCGATTCTGTGCCAAGCGCGCGGCGGAGGTTTTTGGGCTGGTCTGTTGGCGCATGGCTTTTTGGCGGCTACCATTGGCGGCTTAGCAGATTGGTTCGCGGTAACCGCCATTTTTCGACGGCCCTTAGGGATTGGGTGGCGTACGGATGTTTTGCGCCGCAATCGGGCGCGCATTACCAAAGAATTAGTGGATTTTACCAGCGGTGACCTTTTAAGCCGGGAAAATATTATGAACACCTTAGCTAACGAGGATTTTGCCCAAATGCTGATTACCTATCTGACACAGAGAGGCGGAACGGAACGTCTTACGGAATTGGCAGAGGCGTTTGTGCGACAGGTCATAGCGAGTATTGATATCACCAGACTTTACGCATCCCTGACTCCATCGATACGGGAAATACTGGGGTCGATAGATATTTCACCTTTGATAGACGCGGGCGCAGAGACATTGCGCAGTCGTATTGAAACGAAACAGTTGATACAAGCTTTTCTGCCGTCCCTTCGTCAGCTCATAGCCGGACCAATGGTGCAGAATCTACTGCTGAACCATATTGTGGCCATACGTGAAGCCTACGAAGGTCAGTCGTTAAAACGTTCGGCATTTTTTACCTTGCTGGGGCTTTCAGACGAGAAGCTGCTGTCCCTATGCAACGAAAAGATCGCCGACGGGTTGTCTCAGTTGGAACGTGGAGAAGGTCCGCTTTGGGAACAGGTTCAGGCGTGGCTGCATCGCCAACTGGCATCAAATCAGAAAAACAAAGATTGGCACCGCTGGATTGAAGAATGGAAAAAGTATGAATTACGCCAGATTGACCTGACTGATGAAGTTCAGCGATATTGGGAAGCGTATCGCAATAAGGACCAGGAGGACTGGCTGCGTAAAACGCGGGCGTTGATTGAAGGTTATGTGCAAAGGTTTGCCCAAGAAGAAGTGTGGCAAAGAAGAGTAAATCAATATTTATTTCAGTTTTTTTCAAATATGGTGGATCGGCACCACGAGCAAATCCCCCAGCTTATTATGACACACGTAGGTCGACTCAGTGACGATGATTTGGTAGAGCTGGCTGAATCGAAAGTTGCCGACGATTTGCAGATGGTTCGCGTAAATGGTTCCGTAGTGGGGGCTGTGACGGGAATGATCTTGTATCTTTGTATCTACATGGTGGGAAGGTTAGGGAGCTGACGATGGGAGGAAACTGGAATGTAGCAGATAAGACCCTTTTGGTGGCGCTGCTGCTGTTTTTGTCCACCCTGTTTTGGCATTGCGGCCACGCTGACAATCTTTGGGCAGAAGGACTGCTTTTTACGGCAGAGGCGGCACTGGTAGGGGGGGTGGCTGATTGGTTTGCGGTGACGGCTCTTTTTCGCAAACCTTTAGGTTTTCCTTATCATACGGCGATTTTGCCGAAAAAACGAGAAGAATTCAGTGCGGCGATGGTACGGCTTATTCAACAGGAATTTTTTTCCCGACGACACTTATTCGCCCTCATGAACAGATATAATTGGAAAGATTGGCTTTGGGAAGGATTAAAAACAGATGTCTTTCGCGCTGAGATTAGAAAAGGTCTTAGGGCCTTTCTGCAGAATGCCATAGGGCACTTTGATTCTCATAAAGTGGCCGAGACACTGGCTTTGCGGTTTCAGGCGCGCCTCCACTGTATTTCTTTTACGGATGTGCTCTCCTATTTCAACCGTTGGCTGCAAAAAGACGACCATGATCGAAGATTACTGGGGACGCTCTCTCTATTCTTGCGCGAAAAAGCAGAACGAACGGAATTTTATACCGGAATAGAAAATATGCTTCGCGATATGCAGCGGCAAAAGATAGAGGAGTCTGGCGTTTTGGGAATGCTGTTCTCTTCCTTGTCAGAGACCATGGATATTGTAAACGTAGGAGATCTGGCCAAGATCATCCAGAACGAAATCATGGCGTTTGCTGAGCAAATCGGCGAACAGAATTCAGAGGTACAGGAACGATTCCTGACACTCTTCCATGATCGTTTGGCCACTTGTGAGCAGGATGAAGTATTGCGGGATTCTTATATGAACTTTCGCGATGCGTTGGCGGATCATTTACCCATAAATCAAGAGATGACAATGATCTTGCGGCAGATCCAAAGTGCTTTGACCGATTCGTTTTCCCCTGCTGGGACGGCTCTCTCCGCTTCGTTGCTTACTTTTATGGAAGCGATAGTGACACGTGCCATGGATATGCTGCGGGACGATACAGCAGTTGGGAAAAAGTTTGATGTTCTCGTCTACGATATAGTGGCCCGCAGTACCTTGCAGGCACAGGCCATCAGCGGCATAGTAGCCCAGGAAGTAATGGGACGGATGACGGACGAACAGCTCAACCGGATCGTGTACGATAAGATTGAATCGGATATGCTGTGGATACGGATGAACGGCACTGTTATGGGAGCTGTCATTGGCAGCATGCTGTTTTTCCTTCGTCTTGCACTGGGATATGGCGGAAGCTGACCTATTTTCAAAGAGAGACTACAAAGAATGTGACCGGGGAGAATCAGACGAAATGAAGCATTCGTTGGAAACGCAACCCAACGCGGCACAGACAGAGCCGCTTCTAAAAGCGGCAGATCACGAAAAGAAGAAATTAGAACGCGCTATTCGGCGCAAAGCTTTATGGTTAGCCATTAAACCTCATGAAATATTTGCCGAGACAGTGGAAACGGTATTTGTCGATCGCCCGGTATTCGTGTCCTTTGATTTGGAACGGGCGGGGTTCGCTGAAGATGACATCATTGAGATCGGCGCAGTTCGAGTGGATATAAGAGCCGGGACGTTTCAAAAGTTTCACGCGTTGGTGCAGCCTCGAACTCGGCTGAATCATTATGTAGAGAAACTGACGGGGATCACCCGGGCGGAGCTGAACGGACAAAAAACACTGCCTGAAGTATTACCGGATTTTCTGCGCTTTGTGGGGGATGACCCGGTGCTTGGGCATGCCATCGGGGACAATGACATCGTACAGATTAATTTAGCACTTCGGCGCTATAAACTGCCGGGATGGCACAATTTTTTACCGCCGTTCATTGATACCGAACATGTAGCGCATCGCCTTATGGATCATCTCATACCACCGGTGAAAAAATTTGGTCTCGCGTTTCTCTTAGCACGATACGGCTGGGAGCTGCCTGCTACGCATCGGGCGGTAGAAGATGCTGTAGCTTCGTATATTTTGTTCTGTTTTTTGATGAAAGACAAGACTCTGCTTTCCACTACAGAAATTGTTAGATTTTCCGGGGAACAGCAGGACGCTCTCTTGAGGAACCTGATGGCGGATTGTGGGATGCAGGCCGTCGATGCGAAGACAGAAATCGTGCCGTAATATTTCGTCTCATAGCGGATCATGAGGAGGGGAAACGTCATGCTTGCCGAAGTGTTGGTAAATATTCCGGTAAAGAGTATTTACCGGGCGTTTACGTATCGGATCCCGAAAGAACTCTCCTATATCGATGTAGGTTGGCGTGTACTGATTCCCTTTGGCGGTCGTAAGGCGGAAGGTTTTGTCGTAGCGCTTTCGGAAACAAGTGATATACCGGTGGAGAAAGTGAAAGATATCCTGTCTGCCGTGGACGACGAAGCATGGTTTACTCCGGAAATGATCGCCGTTGCCCGTTGGCTGGCGGGATTTTACTTATGCACGCCAGCGGAAATGATGCGCCTCTTCATGCCGGGAAAAAGCGGGATTCGTATGGAAGTGGCCTATCGCGCAAATTTAGTGAAGGCGCTGATAGAATCAGAAAAAAACGCCAAGCGTTATCATGCTATCTATGCGTACATCCGGGAGAAGGGAACGGTTACACTGTCCGCATTACGCCGGTTCCTGTCGCCTGACGTATCGACCCTTTCGGATACGTTGGATCAAATGGTTCATCGTCAGTGGATTTGTAAAGAATATGTAGCACGCCGTCGTTTCTCTGCATCCTACGAGCACATTCTCTGTCTCGCTTCATCTGTTGATGGTTCTGCAGTGACGGGGCTGAGCCGCAAAGTAGCACAACACCGGCTCTTTAAAGCGCTAACCAAAACGCCGGAAATTTCCTTCTCTGTTTTACGAAAACGCGGTTTTTCGAAAAGTGTCATCGATGGATTGATACATAGCGGATTGGCGACGATGAAAACCATCCGCTGCCTTCGCGATAGCTACCAAACGACGCCGGATGGTGCGCCGCCTACCGCCTCACCTCCGCTGACGCCAGCACAAACCAAGGTGTTAAAACAATTACAGCCCGCCATCGAGCTCCGGCAGACGAAGGCTTTTCTGCTCCACGGAGTGACGGGCAGCGGTAAAACCCGGGTGTATATGGAAGCAGCCATTAAAGCCCGGGAGCAGGATCGGCAAGTACTTGTTTTGGTGCCGGAGATCGCTCTTACCGGGCAACTTGTCAAAATTTTCCAAACCGTTTTCGCAACGGATATTATCGTAATACACAGCCGGCTTACCGTAACCGAGCGCAACGATGCTTTTTTTCGGATTCGTCGCCGAGAAGCAGGTGTCATCATTGGAGCACGTTCCGCGCTCTTTACTCCGGTCACCGACATCGGTCTCATCATCCTGGATGAAGAGCAAGATAATTCCTATAAACAGGACGAGGCGCCTCGTTACCATGCTCGGGTTGTCGCCTCCGCTCTGGCACGATATCACCATGCTGTCCTACTCTTGGGAAGCGCTACGCCATCTCTGGAATCTTTTTATTTGACGCACCAGGGCAAGATTACCTTATTATCTTTACCGGAACGGGTGGGAAACCGAGCGCTTCCCCGCATAGAACTTGTCGATATGAGGCAGGAATTGCGGAGCGGAAATCGTCGGGTTCTCTCTGGCGCGTTGGAATCCTGTATTCGCGATACGGTGGCCGCCGGTCATCAGATGATCCTCATGCTGAATCGCCGCGGCTATTTCACATTTGTTATGTGCCGTTCCTGCGGGCACGTCGTGGTGTGCCGCTGCTGCGGTCTGCCCTTGGTATACCATCGAGACGGTCGTTTGGCTTGCCATCACTGTGACACACATGAAATGGTACCTTCGATTTGCCCTGCCTGCGGCAGTACTTATATCAAATTTTTTGGTTCAGGTACGGAAAAATTAGAACGGGAACTTCAGGAACGAATTCCCGAAGTACGCGTGGTTCGGTTTGATCGAGATACGACTCGAAAAAAATTTGCTCATGAAGAAATTTTGGAAGCTTTTCGACAGGGGAAATACGATATCTTATTGGGCACCCAGATGGTTGCCAAAGGACATGATATTCCCAATGTTACAGCAGTGGGCATATTGAGCGCCGATGCAGTGCTCAATATGCCGGATTTTCGAGCGGCGGAGCGTTGTTTTGCCCTCATTACGCAGACGGCAGGAAGAGCCGGTCGGGGCAAAGTTCCAGGACGTGTCTTGGTTCAGTGTTATAATCCGGAACATTATGCGGTACGATGTGCCGTAGAGCAAGACTATCAAAAGTTTTATGAGGCGGAAATAGAATTTCGGCGGGCCTTGTTTTTCCCTCCTTTTTGCCGCTTGATTAAATTGACGTTCCTACATGAAAAGGAAGAGATTGCGCGGGAAAATGCGGTACAGGTGAAAGAAAAATTTATGATCGCTTTTGCTGGTGCTGTGCATCGTCAGATATTAGGGCCAGCACCGGCATCCATAGCAAAATTTAATGGCGTATACCGCTTCTCTCTACTGATTAAGACCGACGATTTGACCGTGACACAGAATTTTTTACGCCAGGAACAGATGGAACGGCGGACAGATGTTCTCATCGATATTGACCCTATCATGCTGTAATGCAGTTGTATTTTCTGTTATTTTGTCATATAATAACACCTATCATAACGATGATGGAGAGAGTAAGTCTCGTGAAAGTTCCCACAGGGAGTCTGGCCATGACTGGAAGCTGGACGGAAGCGGACGAGGCTGAAGTTCACTTCGGAGTTCAGCGGTGAAGAAGTAGCTGCTGCGTGGGCGGCGTTAACGCATAAAAGAGTATGAATTAGGGTGGTACCGCGAAGTAGCTTTCGCCCCTTAGGGGCGGAAGCTCTATTTGTTTTAGATTCTTTTTAGTCATCGTTCCTATTATTGTGCAGGAGGTTGCAGATGGAAGAGAAAATCAATCAACTCAAACAAGAGGCGGCGGAGCTTATTCGACAACAAGTGAAGAATCTTTCGCAGCTCAATGATATTCGGGTGAAGTACTTGGGGAAAAAGGGGGAGATCACGAATTTCCTGCGCGGCTTAGGGCAGCTTAGCAAGGAAGAGCGTCCCCGTATCGGCCAAATCGTCAACGAGGCGCGCAATCAGTTGGAAGCCTTGATTGAAGAAAAAAATGCGCAGCTCAAAACACAGGCGCTTCAAAAACGATTGACGCAGGAAAAAATTGACGTTACCTTATCCGGACGCTATCCATGGCCAGGTCATCTTCATCCCTTGACGTTGACGTTGCATCGTATCAAAGCTATTTTCATGGATATGGGATTTACAGTGGAAGAAGGGCCGGAGATTGAGCGGGATTATTTTAATTTTGAGGCGCTGAATTTGCCCAAAGACCATCCGGCACGGGATATGCAGGATTCGTTTTACATCACCGAAGAGATCCTCATGCGCACGCAGACGTCTCCCGTGCAGGCTCGCACCATGCAGACCCATGAACCGAACAGTCCCATCCGCATGATCGCGCCGGGACGCGTTTATCGTCGTGACGACTACGACGCCACACACTCGCCGATGTTCACCCAGGTGGAAGGGTTGGTCATTGACGAAGGGATACGTTTCTCGGATTTGAAAGGAACGTTGGAACTCTTTCTGCATAAAATTTTCAATGAGAAAGTAAGTATACGCTTTCGTCCCAGCTTTTTCCCTTTTACTGAACCCAGTGCGGAAGTAGATATTTCCTGCGTGATGTGCCACGGCAAAGGCTGCCGCGTCTGCAAAGGGACGGGATGGTTGGAAATCCTGGGATCAGGAATGGTACATCCTAACGTTTTGCAGATGAGCGGTTACGATCCCCAGCGTGTCAGCGGATTTGCCTTCGGTCTTGGAGTGGAGCGCATTGCCATGCTGTCCTACGGGATTGATGATTTGCGCCTGTTCTATGATAATGATCTGCGGTTTTTGCGTCAGTTTTGAGAGAGGAGACACGATATGCAGGTTTCAATAAAATGGCTGAAGGATTATATTGATTTTTTGGAAACACCGGAAGAATTGGCCGATAAACTGACGATGGCAGGTGTACCGGTGGAGAATGTTTTTCATCAGGGGGCGGGTTTGGAAAAAGTGATCACCGGGCTCTTGGAAAAAGTAGAGCTGCATCCAGACTCTGATCATCTAAAAATCTGTACCGTTCAGATCGGGGAGAAAGAACCGCTTGTCATCGTGACCGGTGCTTCTAATGTGGCATCAGGACAAATCGTTCCGGTGGCTCTGGTGGGGGCGCATCTGCCGACAGGCCAAAAAATATCCAAGAGCAAAATACGCGGCGTCCCATCTTTAGGGATGCTTTGCTCCGTGGGTGAATTAGCTATTGATACGGCGTGCCTTCCTGAAGAACAGATCAATGGCATTTTTATCCTGCCAGAGGATACACCGGTGGGTGTTCCGGTGGCTACAGTGCTGGGGCTTGATGACGTAGTTCTGGAATTTGAACTTACGGCGAACCGAGGCGATTGCTTCAGCGTTTGGGGACTTGTGCGAGAGATTGCTGTCCTTACCGGGAATGTGCCGCGTTGGCCGGCGATTACCGTGACCGAAGATAATACACATAGCGCAGCAGATATGGTGAAAATTAGCATTGAAGCGGAAGATTTATGCGGGCGCTTTTCGGCCCGTGTTTTGACCGAGGTGCAGATCGGACCTTCTCCCCTTTGGATGCAGGAGCGATTGGCGGGATCCGGTATTCGGGCTATCAATAACGTGGTCGATGTGACAAATTTTGTCATGTTAGAATTGGGACAACCTCTGCACGCCTATGATTACGATAAAGTCAAAGGACATCGACTGACGGCACGACGAGCTAAATCCGGAGAAAATCTTCATACCCTTGACGATTCAAACCGCCTTGCCAAAGGAGATGAACTGGTCATTGCTGATGAAGAAAAACCCGCAGGTTTGGCCGGTATCATGGGTGGGTTAGAAACGGAGATCACGGGAAAAACGGTTACTGTGATTTTGGAAGCCGCAGTTTTCGATGGGACATCCATTCGACGCACAGCACGAAGCGTCGGACTCCACTCTGAGGCTTCGGGGCGTTTTGAGCGGGGCGTCGATAGGACGCAGACAATTCGAGCGCTGGATCGAGCAGCTCAGCTTTTAAATGAGATGGGTGCCGCGCATACGGCGAAAGGGGTCGTAGACTGTTATCCTCAGCCTCAGACACCGATGACTGTGACATTTATAGTAGACGCGATCAACCGACGTTTGGGGCTGAACTTAGCGGGGCGCAAAATGGCCGCTATCTTGGAAAGTCTCGGGTTTCGACTGGAAAGTACCGGCTCCGACAGCTATCAGGTTACGGTCCCCTCGTGGCGCAATGATATTAGTTGTTGGGAAGATCTTTCGGAGGAAGTAGCTCGCATATACGGGTTCGATAATATTCCCTCGACGACGCCGCAGGGGAAGATGCAGATGGCGCAGGAAAGTGATCGTCAAGTATTTATCGACGTTATGAAGAAAACGTTATGCGCGTTGGGCCTGAACGAAACGGTCTCCTTTGCTTTTGTGCATCCATCCATGTTTGATCGCTTACAGATACCGGAAAACGATGAACTTCGTCGAGCAATTCCCATTATGAATCCCTTGACCGATGAATATCCGCTGGTGAGGACAACGCTGCTGCCCAATCT